>DASVWY010000100.1:0-7221 GCA_036392975.1 Solirubrobacterales bacterium
GTGGGTGCGGAAGTCCCGCTTTTTCTTCAGGCTGGCGACCGCTGCCTCACGCAGCTCCTGCTCGTTGCCCGGCACGGCCTCCATTGCGTCTGTTGTACCAGCCCCAGACGCCGAGGCCAAGCCGTCACTCGCGGGCGCTGAGCTGAACGATCGGGATCGTCCGTTTCGCCTTCGCCGCTTCTCGCCGGTACGCCGCGTAGGGGGCGAAGACGCGGTCGGCGAGCGCCCAAAGCCTCTTGCGCTCGGCCTCGTCTCCGACCACCTCCGCCCGCATCGGGATGCCGCCGAAGGTGACATCGGAATGCGCCCGAAGGTTGTGAAACCACGCCGGGTGCTTCTCATGGCCGAGCTTCGAGGCGACGATCGTGACCCGCTCCCCGTCGTGGAAGTAGATCACCACGCTTCGCCGCATCGCGCCGCTCTTCGCACCCCGGGTCTCGAGCAGGGCGGTGGGCATGACGAGACCCATCCCGAGGCGCCCCCGCGTCGCCCGCATCAGATACGGATCGAGCTTCCAAACGAGGTGGACGGACATGAACCGGCCCAGGCGAGTGCTGGCAAGCGCAGCGTAGGCGCGGCTGAACCAGCCCTGCGGACGGTTCGGGTCGACGTACTTCAGTCGAGTCGGCATCACGATGTTCATCGCCTTAGCTGGACCGTATTGGAATCGCGTAGAGAACCCGGAGCCTTCCCTACGTCTGAGCCCTACCGCTTTTCCTGCGCGGAAGCGCTCATCGCCACCTCGAGCACAGATCGAACCTCGCGCCGCAAGCCCTCGTGGGCGCCTGGGTGGGCGCGAAGGGCCGAGAGGCCCTGCCCGTAATGCCGCGTCTGCCCCGGATAGAGCAAAGCGGCATGCTGAACAACTCGCTCTCCCTGTGGATCGCGGATTGCGTCGCGGTAGGCGTGCATCGCGTCCACGTCCTCCTTCTTCGGCCGTGAAGTGGAGCGACCGTCATCCTCGCCGCGGAGCTTGTACTTCGGGTCGAAGACGTACACCGCCACGTCTCCGTCGCATTCGACCTCCACGACGACGTCGGGAATCTGTTCGAAGCTGATGCTGCCCAGCGGGTCGCCCCCGACCGGGTAGCGACGTTGCGGAGTGACGCGCACGCGAGCGCCGGACCCGGCGTGGGCCAGCTCGGCCACGGGCCGCCCATCCCTGAGCAGCCGTATCCAGATCTCTCCTTCCGCCCTGACCGCAAGACGCTCACTGATGACGTCATAGCCGAGGTCCACCGCAATGCCCAGCGCCACGGAGAGAACCTCGAGCACCCCCCAGCTCTGGTACAGAAACGGAAGGTTCTCGAGGGGAGCTTCGATGGCGGGCTCCCTCAGATGGACGATCGCGGAGCGCCGGAATTCGATGAACCCCTCCATCGCCGCCCGATACTCCGCCCGCCGGAGCAGAAGCATCGAGACCCGCGAGGGTGGCTCCGAGAGAGGCGAGACCTCGTCCAGGAATGCGGCTTGGCGCCGCGCCGACGCGAGTCGGGCGAGAGCTTCTGCCGCCTCCTGGAGGATCTCGCGGTCGCCTCTCTTCTCGAGTGCCCGTATGACCATCCGCAAGCGCACGTCGACCTGCTCGTGGAACGCCTTCACGAGGCGGTTCTCGTAGATGTCGGCGGAATGCGCGACCGGGCGTTCGGGAACCGTCATCGGCAGCCCATCCGAGGAGAGGTTCGAAGCCTGGCCGAACGCCTGGAGGAAACGCGCCGGATCGACCCGGCGTACCTGGTGACGGCCGACCCAGTGCTCCTTCGGCCGCAACACACGGTGTGGCCGCCCGCTCAATGCCTGGAGGACCTGCACCAGGCCGGCTCGGACCTCCGTCCCGTCGACCGCCCGCGAGAGCCGATGCACCTCCCCGGCCAGCGTCCTCTCCGCCGGAGGGACGACGGCGATACCGCTCAGGGCGCCGCCCCGGCGCAGAGCGATGGCGATAGAGGCCGGCAGGCGCCGATTCAGGTCGTCGAGCATGGTCGTGACCGCCGAGGAATCGAGCTTGCTCGGCTCGACCGTGCAGATCCGGCTCTCCTCCCAAGAGCCATCGTCCCAGGTCAACTGCAGCTCGTAGTGCCCGGCACCCGAACGCAGCCACCGCCCGAGCACACGGTCCCGTTCGTCGAGGCGGCACACGTAGAGGGGGATCGGCTGGGCGTTGCAGGTCAGCCTCGGCTGCCTCCATTCCCCGACCTCGCAATCGATGGAGACAAGAGCCTTCGTCCACTCCAGAGGGGCTTCGATCTGCTGCCCGTCTTCGGAGAGGAAGGCGAGCCTAGAAGTACGAGACAAAGCCATGCGTCGTGAAGTCCGCCAGCATGCCCGTGACCTTGCCGTGACTGACCGGGAACTCCTCGCGGGTCACCTCCGCCAGCTCCTCGAGGGCAATGCCTATCTTGGGATCCGTGCCCTTGAGCTTGGGCAGGACCTTCTGCAGCAGCTGGTCGTCCAGCGCCTCCTGCCAGGTGGCCCCGTGCGCGATGGCTTCGACGACGTAGGTGTCAACCTCATCGAGCACCCGGAACCCAAACGGAGCGATCGGATGGATCGCGTCCCAGATCCTCATGATGGCGGCGCCGTAGTCCTTGCTGTCGGTGCGCTGATGGAGCGCATCCCTCGGAACCTCCAACTCGATCAACTGCGCGCGGTCGTAGACCTTGTCGGCGAACGCGTACGTGGTCTCGTCCACGTTGACCGTGCCGATGACGTGGAGGTTCGGGGTCAGCTCGACCGTCAGCTCCGGCGAGAGCTGGATCGGGCAGGTGCCTTTTCGCTCCCTCGCCTCCATCGCTGAGAGAAACTTGGCGAAGTAGTGCTCCACCCGGGCTAGGTTCATCTCATCGAGCACCAGGTGGTAGGGCCGCGCCTCCTCACGGGCCGCTCGCGCCTCCTCGTACTCGCCGGCTGCCCTGATCAGGAAGCGACTGAAGGGCGTGTGACAGTAATGGCCGTCGATCGGGTTCAGATATCCGAGAAGGTCCTCGTTGGTCGTCCAGTTCGGCGCCACCGGAACCACCAGCAGCTCCGCCCCGACGGTAGCCGCGTAGGTTTCCGCCAGCCAGGTCTTGCCGCCTCCGCTGATGCCGGCCAGGATCACGAAGCCGCGCGTCCGGAGCGCCACGTGATAGCGGCGAAGCATGCGCTCCGAGATCGAGAGGCCCGTCGCGCGGATCGCCTCCGCAACCTTCTCGAGCGGCTGCTCCACATACGGCGTGCGGACCTCGGGCTCATCGGCCGAGGCCTCCGCTCCGGGCTCGTCCGCCGGTACCCTGGACTTCGGTTCCTCTGCCTCAGGGGACCCGTCTTCCCGCCCCTCGCGAGGGGTTTGCGCGGTCTCGGCGGTCTCGAGGAGGCGTTGGGCGGGGTTCTGGCGCCGGATCTCGCTCACCGTGCCCTGGACGCCAAAGGCGGCCTGAAGGTCCGGATCGAACAGCTTGTACGGGAGGCCCCACGAAAGCCAGGTGACGGAGCGCTGGTAATGCGCGTCCCGGCCGGCGAAGACACCGTCGGGCCGGTAGCGGAAGGGGCCGTCGAGGATGCCCACCGAGGCTTTCCCCCGTTCCCGCTGCAGAGGCAAGACAACCAGGTCGCCTTCCTGCATCTCGTTGATGAAGCGGTAGATGGAGCCCGCCTGGGCGTTGATGCTCGCCTCTCGGCTCTCACCGGTCGCTCTGACCAGCTCCTTCAGCTCGTCGCGAGTGATCTCAGGGCCGATCTCGCCGAGCGCGGACCATCCGATCAAGACGATGCTCTCGTCGCGGGCGATGTCCTCGTTCTCACCGTGCTGACCGGCGCGGACTATCCAGGCTCTCGCGCCCTCGCGCGCCAGTGCGGCGTCCGCCTGCGCACGAAGCCTCTTGATCTTGAACCCTTCGCGTTCGAGCTTTCTGACGACAGCGACCCCACCAGAGAATCCCGGTTGGTTGCGCAGGGGCGGATCGTCCGGGTACCGCAGCCCGTAGGCGATGGCGTACAGCGCCTTCGAGTCGTACTCCTTGCCTTCGTGCACCACCACGTAGTCGAGAGCGCGGCGAAAGCCATGCCGTGCCAGCGTCTCCTCGCGACCGTTGCGATCGAACTCGGCGATCGCTCGCAGCACTGCCCCACGCGGGACTTGCTTCCGGGACCACTCGTTCACGCCGCCGGACATCGGCCAGCCGCTGATCGCCCCCTCCTCTTCCAGCTGGACGATGGCTTCGTCGAAGGAGCGATGAAAGGATGCTCGCCTGCCTCCCACGGCTTCCATCGGCGCAACGTCGGCGCGAAGTCCGGCCGGGGTGCGATAGGCCCTCCGCTTCAGCGCCCGGCGAATCCTCGGCACCAACTCATCCACGGAGATCGCTGCGGCTCCATCGTTCCCATCGCCGTCTCGCTTTCCAGAATGGACCTCGCTCGGCGGACGGTCGACTTCCACAACGTTGGCGGCCATCGGCCCGCGACGCCCCTGCTCGATCGTAAAGGTGACCCTCGCCCCTTCGGCCAAGGCCTTGAATCCGTCGCCGGCAATCGCCGAGAAGTGAACGAACAGATCCACGCCGTCGTCAGCGGTGATGAACCCGTAGCCCTTGTCATCGCTCCACCACTTGACGGTCCCGCTGATGGGCCGATCAACCACGCCTTCGCTCTCATGGTCAGCAGTCACGGATCACGCCCTCCGGTCCAGACCCTGCCCGAACCCCTGGCGTTCCGGGAGGATAACCAGCGGGTTCCGCAGGAGATCCGCACCGCGCGCCACTGCCGGCTCGACCTCGTCCTGCCGTGATCGGGGAGACAGGATTTGAACCTGCGACCGCTCGGCCCCCAGCCGAGTGCGCTACCAGACTGCGCCACTCCCCGTGGCTGTCGCCCATTCTGACGGATTCCGGCAAACTGTCGAGGGCGCTGGGTCGCCTGCGGAGGAGACCCGGGTACGCGGCGGTAGCTCAACGGTAGAGCCTCGCCCTTCCAAGGCGATGATGCGGGTTCAATTCCCGTCCGCCGCTTCAGCTTTAGGTTGGGGCCGGGCCTGCCGATGCGGTCCCCTCGATGCGGAGGCGGATCTGGAGACGTCGTTGGGCGGCACGTGGGCCGCTGCTTGTCGGCGCGCTGGCGCTTTTGGCGACGCTGGGTGGCGGGGTCGCCGGCTGCGGCGACGGCGGGCGCGGCGCCGCGAGCTCCCGCGCCGCGTCGTTCGTCGACTGGCCGCTGTTCGGGCGGGTCCCGGAGCGGACCCACTACCTGCCGGCGCAGCGGCGGGCGCTCGACCCACCGCTGCGGGAGGCGTGGTCGATCAATACCCACGGGTTGATCGAGTTCCCACCGGCGGTCGCCGGTGGGGTTGCCTACGTCGTCAACAAGTTCGGCAATTTGCAGGCGGTCCGGCTCGGCGACCACAAGGTCCTCTGGCGGCGGTTGCGCGATCCGCGCAACGCCGGCAAGCCGACCGACGTGACCGCGCCCGTCTATTACGGAGGGCGCGTCTACGTCGCCTTCCTCGACGGCGAACTGGTCGCCTTCGACGCGGAGACCGGCAGGCCCGCCTGGAGGCGCGACCTCCACTCGCACCTCGAATCCTCGCCGATGGTGGCCGACGGCCGGCTCTACATCGGCACCGACAGGACCGATGTCATCGCCCTCCGTGCCGCCGACGGCAAGGTCCTCTGGCGCTTCAACTCGCCGGCGGCGATCAAAGCCAGCCCCAGCTTCCACCACGGCCGCGTCTACGTCGCCGACTACGAGAGCGCGATGTTCTGCCTCGACGCCAGCAGCGGCAAGCTGCTCTGGCGTACCAACACCTCGAAGATGAAGCCGTTCGGCCGCGGCGGTTTCTACTCCTCCCCCGCCGTCGCCTTCGGCCGCGTCTTCGCCGCCCGCGACGACGGCACCGTCTACGCCTTCGACCAGAGGACCGGCAGGGTCGATTGGTTCTTCCCGACCGACGACTACATCTACGGCTCGCCCGCGGTCGCCCGGGTGCCCGGTACGCCGCCGACGGTCTACATCGGTTCCTACGACGAGCGCCTCTACGCGCTGAACGCGCTCAGCGGCAAGGAGGAGTGGCGCTTCGACGTCGGCGGTCCGGTCCCGGGCACCGCGACCGTGATCGGCCACACCGTCTACACGTCGAGCTTCAAGACCCGCGAGGCGATCGGAATCGACGTCCACACCCACCGCAAGACCTTCGAGCTCCGCGAGGCGGGCTACACGCCCACCGTCTCCGACGGGCGCCGTCTCTATCTGATCGGGTACTTCGAGCTGATCGGGCTCGAGCCGAAGCGGCGCTGACCCGCCCCGCTCGCACCCCTCTCTGTGTGATCGATCTCACAGGGGTCGTACTTGCGAACGTGTTCGACTGGGTATGCCTATGTCCATGAGCCCACGTTCCGCGCTGCCTCCCGGACCCAAGCTCCCCGCGGCTGTCCAGTTCGTCGGCTTCTGGATGAGGCCGCTCGCCTTCCTCGAGCGCTGCCGCGCCCGCTACGGCAAGCGCTTCACGATCCGTCTGCCGGCGACGCCGCCGTTCGTGATGCTGACCGACCCCGACGAGGTGAAGGAAGTGTTCACGGCTCCGCCCGACGTGCTGCGCCCGGGCCAAGGGGCGCGGGTGCTGGAACCGGTGGTCGGCGCCAACTCGGTCATCCTGCTCGACGAAGCGGCGCACATGGAGCAGCGCAAACTGATCCTGCCGGCCTTCCACGGCGAGCGGATGGAACGCCTCACCGACCTGATGGGCGAGGTGGCCGCCGAAGAGGTGGCGGCGCTGCCGCGCGGCGTTCCGGTCGCGCTCCATCCCCGGATGCAGGAACTGACCCTGAAGATCATCCTGCGCGCCGTCTTCGGAATCGCCCCGGGCGCGCGCTTCGACGCCCTGCGCGAGCGGCTGCAGGCGATGCTCGCCTTCGGCGATCGTCCGATCAGCCTGGTGCCGCCGCGGCCGGACAGCACCACGGCCAAGATCGCGGAACGCATCGGGCCCTTCGCGGAATTCGTCGGCATCCAGGAGGAGGTCGACCGCATCCTCTTCGAGCTGATCGCCGAGCGGCGGGCCGAGGAGGGCGAAGGCAACGACGTCCTGGCGATGCTGCTCCAGGCACGGCACGAGGACGACTCGCCGATGAGCGAGCAGGAGATCCGCGACGAGCTGCTGACCCTGCTCGTCGCCGGCCACGAGACCACCGCGACGTCGCTCGCCTGGGCGTTCGAGCGGCTCGTCCGCGAGCCGGCCGTGCTCGACCGGCT
>DASVWY010000101.1:0-4185 GCA_036392975.1 Solirubrobacterales bacterium
GAAGCGCGGCGGGCACTCCTGCAGCAGCGCCACGTCCCACTCCGCCGCCGCCAGCAGTTCGGCGAACTCGGGAAGCAGTTCGCGGTTGACCTGCAGGTGGGTGCCGTTGCGCTCGCTGATTCGCAAGAGGCGTGAGCGCCAGGTGAGGAGCGCCGGGTCGGGTGGGAAATCGCGCCCGTGGAAGAGGTTCCAGGAGATTGCGGCCAGCTGCACGGTCGTAGTATCCGCCGCTTGACCAAGGACTTCCTCACCGGCGAAGAGCTCGGCGCCTTCGAGCTGTCGCAGCTGCTCGACCTGGCCGCGGAGATGAAATCGGCGCGGCGACACGCCGCTGGGCGCGTTACTGACGCTATGCGTAAGAAAGGCGCCCCGGACGCCCCGCTATCCGGGCGCAGCGTCGCCCTCGTCTTCGAAAAGCCCTCGACCCGGACGCGGATCTCCTTCGAGGTCGGGGTCGCGGAGCTGGGGGCGACGCCGATCGTCCTGCGCGGCGACGAGCTGCAGCTCTCCCGCGGCGAGTCGATCGGCGACACCGCGCGGGTGCTCTCGCGCTACGTCGATGCGATCGCGATCCGCTCCGGCTCCCACCAGGAGGTGGCCGAGCTGGCGACGGAGGCGGAGATCTCGGTTGTCAACGCGCTCACCCCGCAGCACCATCCCTGCCAGGCGCTGGCCGACCTGCTCACCCTGCGCGAGCGCTTCGGCGACCTCGCCGGGCTGCGGCTCGCCTACGTCGGCGACGGCAACAACGTCGCCCGCTCGCTGGCGATCGCCGGCCGGTTGGCGGACGTGGAGGTCGTGATCGCCGCACCCGACGGCTACCAGCTCGAGGACGGGCACGGCGCCAGGCTGACCGACGACCCGCGCGACGCGGCATCGGGCGCCGACGCGATCTACACCGACGTCTGGGTCAGCATGGGCGACGAGGAGGAGGCCGAGCGCCGCCGCGCCGACCTGGCTCCGTTCCGGGTCGACGCCGACCTGCTCGGCGCGGCCAAGGACAGCGCCGTCGTCCTCCACTGCCTGCCGGCCCACCCCGGCGAGGAGATCGAGGCCGACGTCCTCTACGGGCCGCGCTCCGCCGTCTGGGACCAGGCCGAGAACCGCCTTCACACCCAGAAGGCGCTGCTGAGCACGCTGCTCGGCGAGTAGGGCCGCAGACGTGTACCCGGAAGTCGAGCTCGGCCCGCTGACCGTCCAGACCTTCGGGCTGATGTTCGCGCTTGCCTTCCTCGCCGCCGGCGCCCTGATTGCGAAGCGGCTGAAGGAGATCGGCGAGCCGGCCGACTGGGCGTATGAGATCGGCTTCGCGGCGCTGATCGGCGGCATCGTCGGTTCGCGCCTCTATTTCGTCGTCGAGAACTGGGACAGCGTCAGCGACGACCTGCTCGGCAACCTCTTCTCCGGCTCCGGCCTGGTCTGGTACGGCGGCGCCCTCGGCGGCGCCATCGCGGTTCTGCTCTGGGCCTGGTACCGGGGATTCCTCGGCCTCGCCCTGCTCGACCTGACGGCCCCGGCGCTGGCGCTCGGCTACGCGATCGGCCGCTGCGGTTGCCAGCTCTCCGGGGACGGCGATTACGGCAGGGCCTGGGACGGCCCCTGGGCGATGGCCTATCCGGACGGCACCGTCCCCACCGACGACACCGTCCACCCGACGCCGATCTACGAGACGCTGGCGATGGGCCTCGGCGCCTGGATCCTGTGGCAGCTGCGCGACCGCTTCCGCGCCGGCGTCCTCTTCGCGCTCTACCTCCTCTATGCGGGCGCCGAGCGCTTCCTGATCGAGTTCGTGCGGCGCAACGAGGACACGGCGCTGGGGCTGACGACCGCTCAGCTGGAGAGCCTTGCGATGATGCTTGCCGGGGCCGTCTGGGTCTGCGTCGCGAAACGCAGATATGGGACCCTGTCCCGTCCCGAAGGCGCGGCCGCTACTCGTCCGCGGCCCGCGGGTTGATGCAGTGCCATTGGATGTGGGCTAATCTTGCGCAAATTATTTTGCGGTAATCGAGGAGGCGACGAAGGTGGGACCAGTGGAGACCGGTAGCGAGGGCGGCGCGTCCGCCGCGACCGCCGGCGCGCTCGTGGACCGGGCAGCCGAGCGGATTTCCGCCGCCGGTTGCGAAGAGCCGCGCGGCGACGCCGAGGCGCTGGTCGCCAGCGTGCTCGAGATCGGCGTCGAGGAGCTGCGGCGCGACGGCAGCGGCGAGGTCACGCCGGAGCTGGAGAGCCAGATCGAGGCGCTGGTGGCGCGCCGCGCCGAGCACGAGCCGCTCGCCTACGTGCTCGGCCGTGCCCCCTTCCGCAGCCTCGAGATCGCCGTCGACCCGCGCGTGCTGTGGCCGCGCCGGGAGACCGAGCTGCTGGTCGAGGTCGGCGCCGAACTGCCCGAGGGCGCCCGCGTCCACGAGGTCGGCACCGGCTCGGGCGCGATCGCCCTGGCGCTGATCTCCGAGCGCCCCGACCTGCGGGTCACCGCGTCGGACCTCTCGCCCGAAGCCGTCGAAGCCGCCCGCGAGAACGCCGAGCGGCTGGGGCTGGAGCTGGACGTCTCGGTCGCCGAGGGGCTGCCGGACGGGCTCGAGGACGTCGACCTCGTGATCGCCAACCTTCCCTACGTCACCGACGAGACGATCTACGAGCGCTCGCCGGAGATCCAGCGCGAGCCGCGGATCGCCGTCACCGGCGACTGCGGCGCGGACGGGCTCGGCGTGATCCGCAAGCTGGTCGCCGAAACGCCGAGCGGCTGGCGGATGGCGATGGAGCACGACACCCACCACGGGCCGGCGATGCGGGAGCTGCTGCGCGAGGCGACCACGCTGCGCGACTACATGGGTGACGAGCGAGTCACCGTCGGCCGCGCTCCCTGAGCACAGAGCGGGCGGGCACGGCACCCAATAGCGTTGGGTCATGGCTGACTCGACCGACGTAGAGGCCGCCACCGACCCCGGCGCGCCGCAGCCGGCCGCCGGCTCCACCCAGGCCGAGCGCCTGGCGAAGGTCGAGCGTCTGCGCGCCGAAGGGATCGACCCCTATCCCTTCTCCTTCCCCGACCGCAACGCGATCGCGGAGATTCACGAGGCGCACGACCCCGAGCGGCTCGAGGCGGGCGAGCACCGCGACTTCAGCTACCGGATCGCCGGCCGGGTGGTCGGCCAGCGCGGCCACGGCAAGACGCTCTTCTTCGACCTCCGCGACCTCTCCGGCACGATCCAGGCCTACGCCCGCGTCGACGCGCTCGGCCAGGAGGCCTTCGACCGGATCGAGGACCTCGACACCGGCGATCTGGTCGGCGTCGAGGGCGATCTGTACGTGACCAAGCGGGGCCAGCTGGCGGTCGAGGTGCGCGAGTGCACGCTGCTCGCCAAGGCCCTGCGGGACCCGCCCGACCTCTTCCACGGCATCTCCGACCCCGAGACGCGCTACCGCCAGCGCGAGCTGGACCTGATGGCGAACGAGCGCTCGCGCGAGATCTTCGCGATGCGGGCGAAGGTCGTGAAGGCGATTCGCGACCACCTCGACGAACGCGGCTACGTCGAGATGGAAACGCCGATCCTGCAGCGAATGACCGGCGGCGCCGCGGCGCGCCCGTTCAAGACCCACCATCACGCGCTCGACCGCCATCTCTACCTGCGGATCGCCACCGAGCTGTACCTGAAGCGGACGATCGTCGGCGGCTTCGAGAACGTCTACGAGCTGGGCAAGTTCTTCCGCAACGAGGGGATGTCTCCGCAGCACAACCCGGAGTTCACGATGCTGGAGTGGTTCGTCAGCGGCGCCGACTACCACGGCGTGATGGACGTCGCCGAGGGGATCGTCTCCGACGTGGCGCAGCGGGTGCTGGGGACGACCAAGGTCGAGCGCGACGGGGTGACGATCGACCTGGCGCCGCCCTGGCCGCGGATTCCGCTGCGCGACGCGCTGCTGGAGGAGACCGGGGTCGACATCACCAAGGCGAGCCGCGACGAGCTGGCCGAGATCGCCGGCGAGGATGCCGAGCCCGACGACGACTGGGCCGGCCTCGTCGACACCCTGCAGGGCAAGCTGATCGAGCACGTGGTCAAGGAGGTGCTGGGCACGACCAAGGTCGAGCGCAATGGCGAGACGATTGACTTCGCCGCTCCCTGGAAGCGGGTGACGCTGCGCGACGCGATCCGCGAGGAGACCGGTGTCGACATCACCGCCGCC
>DASVWY010000102.1:0-15071 GCA_036392975.1 Solirubrobacterales bacterium
CCACGCGGCGCAGCTCCTGCGCTCCGTCGGGGCGGTCGAAGTGGAAGCGGAACGGGCTGTAGGCACCGGCCCGATGCTGGTCGGGCCGCGCCCTCAGCGCCGGGGAGAAGGGCCGCTCGGCGAGCGTCCTGGCGCAGGGGCGACCCCCGGGCGACGCGCTGAGAACGAACGAGTCGCCGGGAGTCGCCGCCGCGGTGCCCGTCCAGGGGCTCAGCTGCGTGGCCGTCGTATGCGGGCCACAGGTCGGAGGAGAGGTCAGCGCTCCCCTGGCTCCGCCGTCGATGTGGATCGTGAAGCTGCTGAAGGGCGCCTGCGGGTTGTCATCGATCACCGCCGTCAACTGCCCCGTCCGCAGGTCGGGGAAGACGCGACCGACGAGCCTTACGTCAACCCCGAACCGCGGAGAGGCAGCGTTGATGAAGACGCGGAACTGGTTGCCAGAGGCCGGGTCGTCGCTGAGCGGCTGACCGACGTAGACAGTGCCCCCGACCGAGTCAGGAGGAAGCGAGGGAGTC
Organism: Solirubrobacterales bacterium; assembly: GCA_036392975.1. Classification (GTDB taxonomy): domain Bacteria; phylum Actinomycetota; class Thermoleophilia; order Solirubrobacterales; family 70-9; genus VRUE01. The sequence goes on from DASVWY010000102.1 coordinate 516, forward strand.
TCGACGTCCACCGTGCCGATCTTCGACTCGTCGGGGCAACGGATCGGAGCATTGGTGCCCCGCCCGAACTGGGCGTCGGCGCAGGCGCGCAGACCGCGGGCGGCGGAGGGGTTGAAGCCCACGCCCTCGGGCAGCGTCACCTTCGCCGTTCGCAGGTGCGAGTTGGTGATCACTTCCGGCCCGGGCGTGTAGGGGACGTTCACCGTGACGTCGGCGGGTTCGGGCGAGTCGGTCGCGCCGCTCACCGAGACATCGAGCGTCGGCTCGAAGGGGACGATCTCGCAGCCGTCCGCTCCGACCGCCGTGGTGAACGGCTCGCTGACGAAGACGCCGGGGTTCTGGTGGGAGTCGACGCGCAGGATCGAGGTCTGCCCCCCGGCACAGACGCTCGGCATAGTCAGGTACCCTGCGCCAGCCTTGCCGTTGAAGATCAGTCGCGAGCCGATCACCGGCGGGCCTTCGGGCGGCGGCTCGACGTCTGAGATCGTGAAGGAGATGTGCTGGTCGTCGGGGTCGAGGTCACCGACGAGCAGCGTCGGGCTGGCGCCCGGCAAAGGGATCTGGAAGCCCGCCATCGAGGGAACGCCGAAGGGCGGCTCGACGTTGTAGACGGGGACCGGGATCGTCGCTGCGACCGGCGGCGGCCCCGCCGCGACGATCGCGCGCAGGTAGTTGGTGCCGACCAGCGCGCCGGGACAGTCGGCCGCGGCCGTCGGCAGCTCGGCCTCCGTGCACTGTTCGGTCGCCTCGGGATTGACGCCGAGGCTTTCGGGGAGTTCGACCCTGATGTCCTTGACGTTGCCTTCGGGAACTTCGAAGGAGCCGGTGTTGAGCTCGAAGGCGGTGACGCCGAAGTTGGGGTGGCCGGCGGCCTGGGTGTAGAAGTCCGAGACGTCTTCGGCGGTGCAGGGGTCGGCCGGCGTCGCATCGACTTTGCAGGTCAGCGCTTCCCAGTTCGCGATGCCGAAGTCGGCCTGGGCGGCAGGAGCGCTGCAGGCGAGGAGGACCAGCACGCCTGCAGCCGCGATCCTGACGCCGCCGCGCACCTCAGCCCCTGCTCCGGCAAGCGCGAACGACGGTTCCGCCGATGCGCGGGCCACCGACGAAAGCGATGTCCCCGTGGGCGAAGAAGCGCCCGTTGGCGCACCGGGCCAGCAGGTAGCTCTGGGTCTTGCCCCGGTACTTGAAGGTCCGCTTGATCGCCATGTTGAAGCGGATGAGCGAGCCGCTGCCCCCGGCGATCCTCGGGATGCGGGCGATCGCTCGCGTGCCAAAGCGGCCCTTGCGGATCTTCTTGATCTTGACCGGAGTGACGATCGCGGTCGGCGCCGGCACGTTGACGTAGGCGTGGATGTACATCGTCGTCACGCCGCGCTTGACACCGCCGTTGAAAAGCACCAGCGGTCCGGTTGAGAAAAACGGCTGCTGTTCGGGAAATTCGACCCTGACCGTGGTCCTCCCACTGCCGACGATCGCCTTTCGACACACGGCCCTGGCGGCGGCCGTGGTGCGCGCCTCCAGCTGGCCGCCCTTGCAGACCGTCAACCCCCGCGCGTTCACCCTGCCGTGCTTGTCAAAGTCGGCGATCACGAACTTTGCGGCTGGAGGGTGGGAGCCGTCGACGGTCGAGATGTTGCCCGAGATCCGCAGCTTGATCGGCGCGAGCTTGTTCTTCGGCAGCCGCTTTGGCGCCACTCCGCCATTCAGCTTGAGAACCAGGCTGCCGGCGCGAACGACCGTTGGCTTGGCGGCCGTCGCGAGGCCGACGGTGAGCAAGCCGGTGGTGAGCAGTGCGGCAAACAGCGCCAGCGCAAGTGCCTTTTTCACGGTCTCGCCTTTCCCGAGCAACACATGGAGACAACACCTCCCGACTACCCGCCGCTGCGCGGGGGCGGGCCGGCGATGTCAGCCTCCTGACAGCGCCCCGCAGCAAACGTGAGCCGGTCCCTGTTGGCAGCCATACCTAGTCAATCTCTCCAGGGAGGCGAGAATGCTTGTCCGACTCATCGTGGGTGGAGCGGTCGCGTTTGGCTTGATCGCAAGCGAGGCCGCGGCGCTGACCGACTCAGCGAGCGCTCGGATGTACAAGGGGAAAACGGCACAGGGCTTCGGGATGAAGGTCGTCGTCAAGGAGCGAACGTTCCGGATCCATGTGTTCGACGTCGAACTGAAGTGCCGCGATGGAAGCTGGCTGCTGCTGGAAGAGGGCGGGTTCCTCTGGACCAAAGTGAAACCGAACGGCAGCTTCCGCGACTCGCAGTTCGGCAAGACCGACAGCGTCTACTTCCGCGGCCGCGTAACCGAGAAGCGCATTCGCGGCCGGCTCCGCGTGACCGACAAGGAAAAGCGCGGCCCGAGGTGCGCCTCGCGCTGGATCGCCTTCAACGCAACCCCGCGCTGACGCGCGGCCTCAGCAGGGCGGGTCGCCCAGGAGAATCCAGCCGCCGTCCGGACTGCTGTCGAGGCGACCCGCCTCTTGCAGCTGTGCCAGAGCGCTGGTGACCGAGGGGCGCCTCGCCCCAACCATCTCTGCGAGCAGGCGGTGCGGAATCCGAATCGAAAGGTGGATGCCTTCTGGGCTCGGCTCGCCCCAGCGCTCGGCCAGGTGCCAGAGCAAAATAAGGAGCCGCTCCTCGATGCCGACGATGCTGGCAATCGCGGCGTCGGCGGCCAGAGCGCGCGAGCGGCTCAGCCCCCGCATGGCGAGGTTCGCGGCGACCGTCGGCCACTGAGTGAGGCCGCGGGTGAAGCCCGGCCCCAGCGCGAGCAAGGTGGATTTCTCCAAGACCTCCCATGAGGCCGCGCAGAAAGAGGAGGCGTCTTCCTGCCAAGGACGGAGGAGATCGCCGCCGCCCAGGAGCTCGACGCTCGAGCCCTGGGCGACCTCGACCCGGCGGACCAGGAGCCCCTTGGCGATGAGAAAACCGAGGCAGCCCGCCTCCGAGGGCTCCGAGCGAGGGTTCCAGGCGCCCTTTTTCAAGATCGCCGTCGGGACCGGCAGCGCACGAGAGGCGATCGCCAACTCCTCTTCAGAGAGACCGTCGCCGAGCTCCGGTTCGCATTCGAGCAGCTGAACGACGTCGATCTCCCTCACCCCCCCGCGCGCGGCCCGTCCTCGGCGATCTCGCCGAAGCGCCCCACCAGCGAGCAGAAGAAGTCGTGGCGGGTGATCACCGCGTGGACCCTGCCCTTGGTCGCGATCGGGACGATCAGGACCCGGTGGTGGAGGAAGATCTCGGCGATCTGGGTGTCGGAGTAGTCGTCCTCGACGAGGACGTGGTCGGTGGTCAGGTAGCGGCGGATCGGCTGCAGCGCGCAGTCGCTGCGGCGCTCGATCGTCTCGTCGACCGAGCGCGAGACCATCGCCGCCGAGGCAAGCTCGCCGACGTAGCCGGGAAAGAGCGCCGCCATGAACTCGCGCTCGCCGAAGATGCCGGCGAAGCGCCCGTCCGCCTCGACCGCCGGCAGCGCCGGCAGACCGGCGTCGACCACCCGCCGCGCCGCCGGGCCGATCAGCTCGTCAGCGCCGAGCGGCTCTATCTCCCGCAGTGCCTCGTTGATGATGGAGTCGGGCATGGTCGTCTCCTCCTCAGAGCGCGATGTAGCGGATTGCGATGTAGCCGGTTGCCAGGACGATCGAGATGAAGGTCACCGGTAGACCGACCCGCAGGAAGGTCATGAAGCCGATCGGCGTGCCGGCGCGCTCGGCGAGACCGGCGGCGGCGACGTTGGCGGCTGCGGCGATCATCGTCGCGTTGCCGCCGAAGCAGGCGCCCAGCGCTAGCGACCACCAGTAGGCGTCGTCGCCGGTCGTACCCGCAGACTCCTGCAGTTCCTTGACGACGGGGATCATCGCCGTGGTGAAGGGGATGTTGTCGACTATTGCGGAGCCGATCGCCGCGACCCAGACGATCCCCAGCAGCTCCGCCGTGCGCTCGCCGCCGGTCACGTCCTTGACCGCATCGGTGATGTGACCGATCGCGCCGGTCGCCTCCAACGCCCCCACCATCACGAAGAGGCCGATGAAGAAGAAGAGGGTGGTCCACTCGATGCTGGAGAGCGCTTTCTCGAGGTCGATCCTCGTCACCAGCAGTCCGACCGCGGCCCCGGCCAAGGCCACGGTCGCCGGCTCGACATGGAGTGCCTGGTGGGCGAAGAAGGCAAGCACGGTCAGTACCAGGACCGGGCCGGTGCGGCGCAGCTCGGCCGCGTCGCGTATCGATGCGGCCGCATTGAGCCCCATCACCGCCGCCCGGTTCTTCTCGTCGACCTGGAGGCGGCGGCGGAAGACGAGGTAGAGCAGCGGCACGATGACCGCGAAGGTGACGATCACGATCGGCGCCAAGTTGACGATGAAGGCGTTGAAGCTGAGCCCGGTGGCCCCAGCGATGATGATGTTGGGCGGGTCGCCGATCAGGGTCGCGGTGCCGCCGATATTGGAGGCGATCACCTCGATGATCAGCAGCGGCACGGCGTCGATGTCGAGCGCATCAGCGAGTAGGAAGGTGATCGGCGCGATCAGCAGGATCGTCGTCAGGTTGTCGAGGAAGGCGGAGAGGATCGCCGTGATCGCGGCGAGGCTCATCGTCACCGCGAAGGAGCGCCCGCCGGAGATCTGTCCGGCGCGGATCGCGACGTAGTCGTAGACGCCGGTCTGCTGGGTCAGGTAGACGAGGATCATCATCCCGACGAGAAGGCCGATGGTGTTGAAGTCGACCGACTCGATCGCCTGCTCCTGGGAGAAGTCGCCGACGAAGAGGACGACGATCGCCGCCCCGAGCAGGGCGATATTGGTGCGGTGGAGCTTCTCGCTTGCGATGACCGCCAGGGCGATCAGGAAAGTGGCGACGGCGATTGCCAAGGGAGCCTTTCGGGGTCGACAACGAGCATTGCCGACCAGTCTTCCCGGCTCACCGCGTCACACAGTAGCGGCTTTCTACTGGGCTCCATCTCACGTGTGGCGATCGCTGGCAGATCATCGCGGTCCGAACGCACCACCTCGTCTTCGATCTCTGGTCCTGGGGAATCCTGATACGAGACGCGGCCCGCTTCTATGCGGATCCTGAGCTGGGAACCGAACCGCTCACCTACAGCGATTACGCGCGCTGGCAGGCAAAAAACGTATCCGGCGCTTACTACGAATGGCAGATCGACTACTGGCGGCAGCTCCTGGCGGACGCCCCCGAGATCGGCGTTCCTTTCAGCGCGCCAACCTCCGACGACGGAAGCGCGCGGGGGGTTCGCTTCGCGATCGATGCCGACACTACCGAGATGTGCACTCGAGCGGCCTCGGCGGCGTCCGTACGCGTGTTCCGAGTTCTGCTCGGCACGTTCCACGCCGCGCTCGCCCGCCTGACCGCCAGCGAGATGCTCGTCATCGGAGCGACCACGGCAAACCGAAGGCGCCCCGGCTTACAGGAGATCGTCGGGTTTCTGGCAAACGGTCGCGTCACCATCTCGCGGCTTCCCCGCCATGCTTCGCTGGGAGACGCAATAGCCCAGGTAGACGCGCAGTGGCGGACCGGCGACCGTCATTCCGAGGCGCATCTCGAGCAAACGATTCACGAGCTGGGCCACGACCGCCTGGTCAACGTCAAGCTCTCACTCCAGGACGCCCCTGGACCGGATCCCCAGCCGGGTGGCTTTCGGCGACGAACTGAGCGCCTACCCGGTGCGGCGCACCGGCAGCGCCCGGCGAGACCTGAGCGTCGACCTGACCCCACAGGGGTCCGAACTGCGAGGACTCGCGATTCATCGATTCCAAGACGATCGACTCGTCCGTGGCCTGATCGAGGATTGGATCCGCCTCATACGCTTCGCGGCTCAGGACCTCGAGACGCCGGTCTGGGCCTCACCTCCCGAGGGCGGCTTCGGAGCGTACCCTCGATGAAAGCCATCGTCCTCGCCGGCGGACTTGCCACGCGTCTGCGTCCGCTTTCGAGAATTGTCCCCAAGCCACTCCTGCCGGTGCTCAACGAGCCGATCCTGCTGCGCGTGCTGAGAGGACTGCGCGAGGCGGGGTTCGTCGAAATCGGGGTCACGATCGCGCCCCACTGCGCGCTGATCGAGCGTCACCTCGGAAGCGGCGGGGAGCTTGGCATCGAGCTCACCTGGCTGCGCGAGTCTGAGCCGGCCGGAACCGGTGCCTCGCTCAAGCTGCACAGGGACTTCTTCGGCGGTAGCCCAGCGTTGGTCCTCACCGCCGACATGCTGACTGGAGTTGACCTGCGTGGGATGGCGGATGCCTACGAGCGCTCCCCCGCGACCGTCACCGTCGCGGTCGCCGAGCAGGACCCGGCAACCTGGCCCGGCGACGTCGTCGTGAGTGACGGCGACGAAGGACATGCCTACCTGTTCAGGCCGGGAGCGGCCGTTTCCTTGCGACGAACTTCGACGCGCTCGAAGGGGTGATCGACGTGCCGATACCCGGCGTCGAGTCTGCCCCCCGGGTCTACAGCGAGGATGGCGCTCGCTGGGCGCCCGATGTCACCATCACCGGCCCCGTGTTGCTCGGCAGAAACGTTCGCCTCGACCACGGCAGCACGGTCGTCGGGCCTGCGGTGATCGGACCGGGAGTCGACCTGGGCCGCAACGCCACCGTGATGCGGGCAGTCGTCCTGCCCGCAACCCAGGTGCCTGAAGGGGCCTTCCTCGCCGGCGGGATATACGCGAACCCGCAAGCGACTGCTGCATTCCTGGCCGCGACGCACAGCGGCGCCGGCTCCTACGAGCGGGGGCTCGCAAGCCCGCCGCGCTGCGACTAACGCAGCCACTCCGCCGCCGAGATCGCGTACACGGCGCTGTCGTGGTGGCGGCCGTTGACGACTTCGGCATCAGGCAGCGTCCGCTCGAGGCGAAAGCCGAGCCGCTCGGGGATCGCCCGGCTGCGGCCGTTCTCCACCGCGACGCGGATCTCCACCCGATCGAGCCTCCAGCCGGAGACCGCGTGGTCGACGAGAGCGCGGACCGCCTCGGTCATCGTCCCGCGCCCCTGGTGCCCGGCGTCGAGCCAGTAGCCGAGGCTGGTCGCGCGCCGTCCCCAGTCGACTTGGCGGTAGCCGACCACCCCGACGATCTTCTCGCCGCAGACCACAGCCAGCTGGAAGCCGTCGTTACCGTCGAGCTGCTCCTTCGTCCGCCGGATGAAGGCGAGCGTGTCCTCGAAGGTCTGCCCGGCCGCCCAGGGCAGCCAGTGGGCGAGCTGGTCGCGGTTCGCCTCGATCAGCGCCTGCAGCTCCGTCGCATCGGACTCCTCGAGCAACCGCAGCCGGCAGGTGGCCGAGATCGAGAGTCGCATCGCGCAGAGTCTCGCGGATCGACCTCACGCAGCGACCGGATCGCGGCGGTCAGAATGAGGGCGTGTCGCGCAGCGACTTCTACGCCTCGCCGTTCGGGGCGATCTACAGCGCCTACATGGGTAAGCCTCGTCTTAGCCGGCCGATCGGCCGCGCCCTCTGGGGCGGCGACCCGGGGCGCTACTACGAGAGCATGGAGGCGATCGGCGAGGTCCGCGAGGGCGGGACGATCGTCGACTGTCCCTGTGGCGCCGGCGCCGCCTTCCGCGGGCTCCACCCCAACCGCTCGGTCCGCTACGTCGCCGCCGACCTCTCGCCCTCGATGCTTCGCCGCGCCCGCAGGAACGCCAGCCGCCGCGGCCTCGCCAACGTCGAGTTCGTCGAGGCCGACGCCACCACGCTCCCGTTGCCCGATGGGAGCGCCAACCTCTTCCTCTCCCTCTGGGGCCTGCATTGCTTCGCGGATCCCGGCGGCGCGATGGTGGAGGCGGCGCGCGTCCTCGAGCCGGGCGGCCGCCTCGTCGGCGCCTCCTTCGTCGCCGGCCGCGAGGGCCTGCGGCAGCGCCTGCTGATACGCCCAGGCCTCGGCGACTTCGGCCGGGTAGGTGCGCAGCCCCAGATCGAAGCGTGGTTGGAAGCGGCCGGGTTCGGGCTGACTCAGGTCGACCGCTCAGGCCCGATGATGTTCTTCGATGCAACCATCGGCGCCGGATGAGGGCGCTGGTGCAACGGGTGAGCCAGGCGGCGGTCGACGTCGATGGCGAGCGGGTGGCGCAGATCGGCCCTGGGCTCTTGGTCCTGCTTGGGGTCAGCCGCGAGGACACCGCGGCGGAGGCGGACCGTCTTGCCGACAAGGTGCGGGCGCTGCGGATCTTCGACGACGTGGAGGGACGGATGAACGAGCCGCTGGGCGAGCGCGAGGTCCTCTGCGTCAGCCAGTTCACCCTCTACGGCGACGCCCGCAAGGGCAACCGGCCCAGCTAGGTCGACGCGGCGCCGGCCGAGCTGGCCGAGCCCCTCTACGACCGCTTCTGCGAGCGGCTCGGCGCGGCGAAGGGCGTTTTCGGCGCCTGCATGGGCGTCGCCCTCGTCAACGACGGTCCCGTGACTCTGATGCTGGAAGCCTGAATGGCGGCCTTCGAAGCGCCGCTGACCACCCGCCTCGAAGGCTCGCTCGTCGTCCTCGAGCCGCTCGCCGAGGACCACGCCGACGAGCTCTGGGAAGCGGCGCGGCCAGCGGAGACCTGGACCTGGCTCGCCCACATCGGCGAGAGCCGCGAGTACTTCGACCGCTGGCTGCGGATGTCGCTCGAAGCCGCCCGCCGCGGCGAAGAGGGACCGTTTGCCACCCGCGATAAGCGCAGCGGCAAGCCGATCGGCAGCAGCCGCTATCTCAACGTCCGCCCCGCCGACCGCGCGGTGGAGATCGGCTGGACCTGGCTGACGCCGAGCGCCTGGCGCACCGGGGCCAACGTCGAGGCGAAGCTGCTGATGCTGGAGCACGCCTTCGAGCGCCTCGGCTGCCTGCGGGTCGAATTCAAGACCGACGCCCGCAACGAGCGCTCGCGCGCAGCCCTCGCCGCCCTGCCGGCGCGGTTCGAGGGGATCATGCGCAAGCACATGATCGTCCCCGACGTCGGCGTCCGCGACTCCGCTTACTTCAGCATCGTCGACGACGAGTGGCCCGAGGTGCGCGCCAACCTCCAGCGCCGCCTCAAATCACCACGTCACTCCGGCGCGGACTCACCATGATTACCTCGCGGCGTCGGCTCACGGGCTTACGTCCTGCTTCGTCTCACGACTCAGGGTTTCTATTACGAGAGCCAGGAAAGAGAGATGCCACGACAGAGGCGAGAGCGAGGAAAAACCCAGCAAATCCCGCGAGGCTATGACCTAATGCGACGAGAACCAGTCCCCCTGCACCAACGATCAATATCACTCCGAAGGCCATCCACTGTGCCCGCATCGTGCTAGAGATGAACGCATCGAGCCGCTGGGATTCAAGGGTCTGCCGGTGCCGGGTCTCGCCCTCCCACTGGCTGATGATTCGCTCCGCCCCATTATCGACGACGTCGTCATAGGCGCGGAGTATTTCCGGTGGCGGCACCGGGCCACTGAACTGCGCGGCTACGATGGCATCGACCACCTCCGCCTCAGCTTGTTCGGGATCAAGCACAGGCTCAGCAGGTTTGACCTGCTGAGCCTGGCGGTGCTCCTCTAGTGCAGCCTCGTCAGGCCCTCGATGCGGCTCATGCTGCTCACCCTCGGCAGATTCGTCGAGACTCATCTGGATTCGCTGGATCGCAAGTACTCGACCAAGGCGTCGGTAAGCCGACTCCGCTCTGACATAGGAATTTCGTTGAGTTGCGTTCGTAGACGGCCGATGGTCGTCCAAAGATCGGCTTCCACCCTGCGCCAATCTCTTTTCAGCGCACCAGCAGCAGAGCTAGGGGTTGGATCCAGCGCGTTCAGCCAAGGATTGAGATTAGGAATGGCTCCGTGCCTGAAGCCATTGCGAATACCCGCCCAGCGGGCAGCCGGGACTGATCCCGGGGAGGAGCCGTGCATCGAGGCATTGAGATGGGCCAGATAGGCCGTCAAATTGGAGTTGGGAGCGGCGCTCTGAGCTTCGGCGAGCTTTTTCAGGCTTGCGGCCAGGTCGGCTTGGGGAGCGCCTTGCGACTTGGCGAGTCTCTCCAACGCCGTGCGCAGATTGGAGTTGGGAGCGGCGCTCTGAGCTGATTTCTTCGGGTGCGAGCCATGCATATGCGGAGCAATCGTAACGAGGAGGACAGCCGTTCGAATCAGCAGACGCGAAAGCCAGAGCTATTCATCACTTGACGAGCTAGGCCGTCCCCAAGGCCTCGTCGATGAAGGGGCCGAGCAGCTCGCCGGTGTGGGCGGCGGTGGCCTCGGGGGTCTCGCCGGGCGCGGTGATGTGGCTGATCGCGAGGCGGACAAGGGTCTCGGCGAGGAGGCGGGCTTTGGCGGGCGGCGCCTCGGGCCAGCCCTCCTCGATCGTCGCCGTCAGGCGGGCGGTCGCCCACTGGACGACCGGCATTCCCTGGGTGGTGACGAAGGGCAGCATGCCGCCGGCGCCGTCGTCGCTGAGCAGGATGCGGACGAGCGGGTCCTCGCCGGCGCTGCGGAGGAACATCTCGAGCGCGGCGCCGATCGCGGCTCGGGGGTCGTCGAGGTGCTGGCGGACCGCGGCATCGACGGCGTCGAGGAAGCGTTCGCCCTCGTGGATGACGAAGGCCTGGGCGAACTCGTTGCGGCTGCCGAACTCCTTGTAGAGAGTCTGGCGGCTGACCCCGGCGGCCTTGGCGATGTCGGCCATCGTGATCTCCGACCAGGCACGCTGTTGCAGCTCGTCGCGGGCGGCGCCGAACAGCGTCTGCCGCAGCAGCTCGCGCGCCGCGACGGCGTACGGGGCTCGCTCGGGGGCGGTTGCCATGCCCTCAATCGTGGCAGCGGCGCCGGCCACTCGGCTCACTCCCCAGCGGGCTCGAAGTCGACCTTGTCGCGGACGCCGCAGTCCGGGCAGTGCCAGTCGTCCGGCACCTCGCTCCAGGACGTTCCCGGCGGAAAGCCCTCGCGTGGGTGGCCGGCTCCCTCGTCGTAGACGTAGCCGCAGCTGGGGCAGCGCCAGGCACTCACGAGGCGGCCCCGTAGCGGGCCAGCACCTTCGCGGCCGCGCGCGGCTGGACGTTGGCCCTGGTCACGTCGCCGCCGTAGTGGTCGAGCAGGCGCCGGTCCATCACCCGGCGCCAGAGCGGCGGGAACCAGGCCAGCACGATCATCCCCGCGTAGCCGGTCGGCAGCTGCGGCGCCTCGTCGACGTGGCGCAGGGCCTGATAGCGCCGGGTCGGGTTGGCGTGGTGGTCGCTGTGGCGCTGCAGGTGGTAGAGGAGGACGTTGGAGGCGACGTTGTTGCTGTTCCAGCTGTGCTCCGGGAGGCAGCGCTCGTAGCGACCGTCCTCCTTTTTCTGCCGCCGCAGGCCGTAGTGCTCGAGGTAGTTGACGACCTCCAGCAGGCAGAAGCCGACCACCGCCTGCAGCAGCAGGTAGGGCAGGACGACTAGCCCGAAGCCGACGGTGAGCGCGGCGAACAGGACCACCGTCATCGCCCAGGCCTGGACGATGTCGTTGTGGATCGAGAGGGCCGAGTGGCCGACGCGGTCGAGCCGGGCCCGCTCCAGCTCCCAGGCCGAGCTGAGGCTGCCGGCGACGGTGCGCGGCAGGAAGGCCCAGAAGCTCTCTCCCAGCCTGGCGCTCGCCGGGTCCTCGGGGGTGGCGACGCGGACGTGGTGGCCGCGGTTGTGCTCGATGAAGAAGTGCCCGTAGCCGCTCTGGGCGAGCGCCACCTTGCTCAGCCACTTCTCGAGGCTGGCTCGCTTGTGCCCCAGCTCATGCGCGGTGTTGATCGCGATGCCGCTGACCATCCCCATCGTCAACGCCAGGCCGATGTTCTCGACCGTGGACAGCCCGCCCTCGGCCCAGAGCCAGCAGGCGAAGAGGAGGCCGGCGTACTGGAGCGGGATGAAGGCGTAGGTGCACCAGCGGTAGTAGCGGTCCTGTTCGAGCCACTTGACGATGCTGTCCGGGGGGTTCTCCGCGTCCATCCCGACGATCGCATCGAGCAGCGGGAAGACGACGAAGACGAGGATCGGGCCGAAGAACCAGAAGGCGCCGATTCCGGTCAACTCGGCCGAGCCCCAGGCGAGGAACGGCAGTATCGGCACGATCAGGCCCAGCAGCCAGGCGTAGCGCTTCGGGTCGCTCCAGGTGGCGGGGCTCAGATCGACCGCCTCTGCATGCGAATGCGCGTGTGCCTCCACAGATCCTCCTTGTCAGATTCCACGATGCCGTCTACGCCGTTGACAGAATAGCGCCATTTGTCAACAAACGCAACAAGCAGGCTCTCGGTGTACCGCGACCTCGCCTACTGGCTCGGCCCCACCGGAGGGCGCTCGCTCGCTACCATCCGCCCCATGTACACGCTGCTCTCGCTGCTGCAGGTGGTTCTCGCCGTCCTCGTCATCTTCCTGGTGCTGCTGCACTCGGGCAAAGACGCCGGGCTCTCCGGGGCCTTCGGGATCGGCGGCGGTGGCAGCTCCTTCGGCGGCGGCTCGATGGTCGAGCGCAATCTGGATCGGGCGACGATCTTCTTCTCGATCCTCTTCGTCGTCAACACTCTGGTGCTGCTGAAGATCTAGACGGGCTCGCGGTCGAGGATCTCGACCGCCTCGCGGCGCAGCTCCGCGTCGAGCAGCGCGAAGTCCTCGTCGGAGAGCTTGCCGGCCGCGTGGTCCAGCTCGGCATCGCGGATCTCGCGGTACTTCGCTTCCTTCAGCGCCTCCAGCTCGCCGTTGCCCGAGGGCGTGCGGCGGGCGCGACGCGCCGGCCAAATCGCGATCAGGGCGCCGGTCAGGGCGATCAGCCCGCCGATCCAGACCCAGGTGACGAGCGGATCGACGATGTAGCGGAAGGTGGCCGTCCCGCGCTCGGCGAGGTAGCTCCGCGCCAGCCGCTCCGCCGTCGCCGCCTGCAGGCTCTCGATCTGGGCCAGGGCGACCGGCCGCAGGCGCGGTTCGGCGGCGGCGGCCCGCATCAACCTCGACAGGGTGCGGCACTGCGGCGGCACGCCGGGGCCGCCGCGGATGCAGGCGCGGAAGCCGCTGTCGGCCGCCCGCGCACGGCCCACCAGCGGTGAGATGTCGGGCTGCATGGACGCCCAGAGGTCCCTGCGGAAGCCGGCCTCCAACCCGACCTCGCTCGTCGCCTCGCCCTCGAAGTAGCTGCCGATCGTCCCCCCCTCGCTGCCGCTGGGGCGGAAATAGCGGCGGCTCGGGCGCAGCGTAGCCGCAAGCTCGCCGTCTTCTTCGACCGAGAGCACCGCGCCAAAGGTGAGCGCCTCCGGTTCGGTCCGGACCGTCGGCCGCTCGTAGACGATGGTTCGGCCGTCGACGACGGCGCTCTCCCCCGGACGCAACCGCAGGTCGCGGTTGGTCTGGAAGCTGGAGGAGGCGGCGATCCCGATCAGCAGCACGGCGACGCCGATGTGGACGACGTAGCCGCCGTAGCGGCGGCGATTGCGCGAGATGACGGCCAGCAGCGCCGCCGGCATCGAGCCGCCGGCCAGCGAGCGGCGCGCCGCGGCGCCGCGCCAGAACTCCTGCGCGAGGCCGGTCAGGGCGAAGGCGGCGAAGACGAACAGGGCCAGCGCCCAGAGGCTCTGCGCGGCGTCGCTGGCGAGGACCAGGACGAGGCCGGCGACGAGCGCCACCAGCGTGGGCACGAGGAAGACCCGCTTCGCCGAGGCCCAGCTGATCCGGCGCCAGGCGAGCAGCGGTCCGATCCCGGTGAAGAGGACGAGCAGGATCGCCAGCGGGGTCGTATAGCGGTCGAACCAGGGGGCGGCAAGCGAGGCCTTCTCGCCGGTGAAGAGCTCGGCGATCAGGGGGAAGAAGGTGCCCCAGAAGATCGTCGCGCAGAGCGCCACCAGCAACAGGTTGTTGACGAGGAAGACGGACTCGCGCGAGGCGAGCGAGTCGATCCGCTTCGGCGCCCGCAACTCGTCGAGGCGGGAGACGATCAGCGCCGTCGAGCCGATCAGCACCGTCGCGATCAGGCCGAGGATGTAGGGGCCCACGGTGCTGTCGCCGAAGGCGTGGATCGACTGCAGGACCCCGGAGCGAACCAGGAAGGTGCCGAGCAGCGCCAGCGCGAAGGTGGCGACGATCAGCGAGGCGTTCCACACTTTCAGCATCCCCCGCTTCTCCTGCACCATGATCGAGTGCAGGAAGGCGGTGCCGGTCAGCCACGGCATCAGCGCCGCGTTCTCGACCGGGTCCCAGGCCCAGTAGCCGCCCCAGCCGAGCTCGGTGTAGGACCAGCGGGCGCCGAGCAGGAGGCCGAGCCCGAGGAAGGCCCAGGCGATCAGCGCGAAGCGGCGGGTGGAGCGGATCCAGGCGGCGTCGAGGCGGCGCGCCGCGAGGGCGCCGATCGCGAAGGCAAAGGGGATCGTGAAGGCGACGTACCCCGAGTAGAGCATCGGCGGGTGGATCATCATGCTCGGGTGCTGCAGCAGCGGGGTGAGGCCGACGCCGTCGAGCGGCGCCGGGCTCAGCGTCTCGAACGGGTTGACGCCGCCGGCGAACAGCATCAGGCCGGTGAAGAAAGCGGCGATGGCGGCCATCACGGCGGTCGCGTAGGGGACGACCTCGCGCAGCTTGCCGCGGGTCGCGTAGAGGGCCAC
>DASVWY010000103.1:0-4990 GCA_036392975.1 Solirubrobacterales bacterium
AAGGCCGCGATCAAGGCCAATCGCGAGACGCTTCGCCGGCTCGCGAAGTAGACCTTGACGACTTACCTGGAGCTGGGCGACTACTGCGAGATCGCCGCAGAGCTACTCGGCACAAGTGCTGAGCAGATCGCTCGCCTGCCGAGAATCGCGCTGGCCGATTCCGCCCTGGCCGCGCCGCGGGCCGGTTTCGGCGATCAAGACGCCTATCCGGATCTGATCGAGAAGGCTGCCGTCTTGGTCGAGCACCTGGCGCGCAACCACCCGCTTCCCGACGGCAACAAGCGAGCCGCCTTCCTGTCGGTGTGGCTGTTCATGGAACAGAACGACCGTCCCTTTGTCGGAGAAGCCCCAGGCACCGACGTGCCGATGGTGGAGAAGATTGCCGCGGGCGAGGCAACTCCCAACGAAATCATCGGTTGGCTGGAGAAACGCACCGCCTCCACCCAATGACGCTGGCCCTGACGATTCTCGGCGGTGTCGCAGCTGCTGCAATCGCTGCGGTTCTGGCCCATCGCTTGACGTCGCAGCGTGACCAGGCAAACCGCACGCGATCTACGCATCGAATACCTACTGGGTGCGTATCGAGCGCTTGCTGACATCGCCCATCGCGACCTCGATCCGACTACCGACCGTGCTCGGGCATTCGAGCAAGGTCTTGCGGACATTCAGCTTCTCGGCTCGGAAGAGCAAGCCGCAATGGCTATTCGTGTCGGGCGTCGGTTGGCCGCGGAAAAACGCGCGGACTTTGACGATCTGCTGCTGTCCCTTCGGGGTAACCTTAGGAAAGAGCCTGGCCTTGAGCCAATTGCTTCGACCCCCTCTCATGTGAGGGTCGTAGAAGGCGACTAACGACAGAAGTCGGGAGCGGCCCGGCCGGTTTCCAGCATCGCTCAGGCCGGCGGGTCTTCGGGCGCGGCGCCGTTGTCCTCGCGGCCGGGCTCCTGGCCGGTCTCGTCCGCGTCGAGCTCGTCGTCGCCTTGCTCCAGCGCCGTCTCGGAGACCGATCCGGCCAAGCCGGGGTGGTAGCTCGTCTGGAAGCGCTCGAGCGCCTCGTCGCGGCGGCCCTCGTCGACCGGCACGTCGTCGGAGATCCGCACCCAGTCGGCACCCTCGTAGGCCTCCATGTTGAAGACCTCCTGGTCGAGCGAGGTGGAGTCGTCGACGACCACGAGCACCTCGGTCTGCGGGTTGAAGTAGGTGCCCGGATGGACCAGCAGGTCCTCGACGTCGTAGAGGTTGTCGGCCCCGCCCGCCATCACCTGCCCAATCCTACGAAATCGCCGAGCTGCCGCTCGACCTCGGCCTCGACGTCGAGCGGCTCCTTGCCGTTGCGCATCCGCCGTTCGTTTCGGGCCAGGACCAGTTCTCGCACCTCGGCCCGCAGCCGCTGGTCGAGGTCGGGCGAAGCGCCCAGCGGCGACTCGAGCAGGCGCTCGACCTCGGCCTCGACGTCGAGCGGGGCCTCGCCGCGCCGCTGGCGCCGGTAGGACTTCGCCTCCAGCATCTGCCGCGCCTCCGCTGCCTGCAGCGCCGGGTCGACCGGCGGCAGCGGCTGATCGAGCCGCGGCGGCGGCAGCTTCTGCTCGATCGAGAAGCGCCCTCCCCCGATCCCCTGCCAGGCGGGGCCGGAGCGGGCGAAGGCCGTCGCCGCGATCGGCAAGGTGAAGAGCGTGATCGCCGCCAGCACGTAACCGCTCTTGATATCGAGAAGGGCGAGCAGCGGATCCATCGACCAAGGGTACGACTCCCCGGCGGCTGTCGCCAGCCACCGCACGCCGCCGCCGCCATTCGGTACTCTTGGACTGGTTGACTGACCAGTCAATCGGTCCCTCCCACCCGACCAAAGGAGCTTCGAGCCGTGGTTGACTTCACCCTGACCGACGAGCAGAAGGATCTGCGCGAGCTGGCGCACAACTTCGCGGAGAAAGAGATCCGCAAGGTCGCCTGGGAGTACGACAAGGACGGCACCTGGCCCCAGGACATCGTCGACAAGGCCTGGGAGGTCGGGTTGATGAACACCCACATCCCCGAGGCCTACGGCGGCCCGGGCCTCGATTACCTCTCCGGCTGCCTGATCGAGGAGGAGATGGGCTGGGGCTGCTCCGGCATCGGCACCTCGCTGATGGCCAACGGCCTCGCCTCGGCCCCGGTCACCCTCGGCGGCTCCGAGGAGACCAAGAAGAAGTACCTGGGGATGCTGAGCGAGGAGCCGAAGCTGGCCTCCTTCTGCCTGACCGAGCCCGACGCCGGCTCCGACGTCTCGGGGATGAAGACCCGCGCCGTCAAGCAGGGCGACAAGTACGTGCTCAACGGCTCCAAGTGCTTCATCACCAACGGCACCTACGCCGACTGGTTCACGGTCTACGCCAAGACCGACCCGGAGGCCGGCCACCGCGGCATCAGCGCCTTCGTCGTCGACGCCGACCTGCCCGGGGTCACGGTCGACAAGAAGGAGGACAAGATGGGCCAGCGGGCCTCGAACACCGCGACCATCTCCTTCAACGACGTCGAGGTCCCGGCCGAGAACCTGATCGGCGAGGAGAACAAGGGCTTCAAGCTGGCGATGATGACCCTCGACCGCACCCGCCCCGGCGTCTCGGCGATGGCGGTCGGGATTGGCCGCGCCGCCTTCGAGTACGCGGTCGAGTACTCGAAGGAAAGGGTCCAGTTCGGGGTGCCGATCGCGATGCACCAGGCGATCCAGTTCATGATCGCCGACATGGCGACCAAGGTCGACGCCGCCCGGCTGCTGGTCTGGAACTCCGCCGTCCTGCTCGACCAGGGCAAGCGCAATACGCTGGTCTCCTCGGAGGCCAAGCGCTTCGCCGCCGACTCGGCGATGGAGATCACCGTCGACGCCGTCCAGGTCTACGGCGGCTACGGCTTCATCAAGGAGTACCCGGTCGAGAAACTGATGCGCGACGCCAAGATCATGCAGCTCTACGAGGGCACCAGCCAGATCCAGCGCCTCGTGATCGCCAAAGAAGTGCTGCTGCCGCGCCAGATCGACGAGCCGACCCCCGAGGCCGAGGCCGCCAAGGCCGCCGAGGCCAGCCAGGCCGAGCAGGCCGCCGCGACCGTCTGAGCCTCACCCGCCGACGGGCCTCAAACGTCCGCTATGTGGACGTTTGAGGCCCGTCGGCGGCTTGACTCGGCTCCGCGGGGGGCCTAGCGAGGCGCCGCGGCTGCGCCCTGGCGCGCCGCCTTCTGGCGCCTGATTTTGTCCAGCTCGACCTTGCGCAGGCGCACCGACTCGGGCGTCACTTCGACGCACTCGTCGTCGCGCAGGAACTCGAGCGATGCCTCCAGTGAGAGGCGGGTGGGCGGCGCCAGGCGGACCAGGACGTCGGCGCTGGCGGCGCGCATGTTGGTCTGCTGCTTTTCCTTGACCGCGTTGACGTCGAGGTCCTCGCCGCGGCTGTTCTCGCCGACGATCATTCCCTCGTAGACCTCCTCGCCGGGACCGACGAAGAGGGTGCCGCGGTCCTGCAGGCCGAGCAGGGCGTAGCTGGCGCTGGATCCGCGGCGGTCGGCGACCAGCGAGCCGGTCGCGCGGGTGCGAAGCTCGCCGGCCCAGGGCTCCCAGCGGTCGAAGACGTGGTGCATGATGCCGGCGCCGCGGGTCTCGGTGAGGAACTCGGTGCGGAGGCCGATCAGGCCGCGCGCCGGCACCAGGTAGTCCATCCGCACCCAGCCGGTCGCGTGGTTGGCCATGTGGTCGAGTCGCCCCTTGCGGGCCGCCAAGAGCTGGGTGACGGCGCCGACGTGCTCCTCCGGCACGTCGATCGCCAGCCGCTCGACCGGCTCGCAGAGCACCCCGTCCATCTCGCGGGTGATCACCCGCGGCTGGCCGGCGGTCAGCTCGAAGCCTTCGCGGCGCATCATCTCCAGCAGCACGACCAGCTGCAGCTCCCCCCGGCCCTGCACCTCCCAGGCGTCGGGTCGTTCGGTGTCGTTGACCCGGATCGAGACGTTGCCGACCAGCTCGGCGTCGAGGCGGGAGCGGATCTGGCGCGCGGTCAGCTTGCTGCCCTCGGTGCCGGCCAGCGGCGAGGTGTTGATGCCGACGACGATCGAGAGCGAGGGCTCGTCGACGGCGATCACCGGCAGCGGCCGCGGGTCGTCGGGGTCGGCGAGCGTCTCGCCGATCGTCACCTCGGGCAGGCCGGCGACGGCGATGATCTCGCCCGGCCCGGCCTCCTCGGCGGCGACCCGGTCGAGCGCCTCGGTCACGTACAGCTCGCTGATCGTCGCCCGCTCGACGCGGCCGTCGGCGCGGCACCAAGCGATCGGCCGCCCCGCCCGGACGGTCCCGTTACGGACCCGGCAGAGCGCCAGGCGGCCGACGTAGGGGTCGGCGTCGAGGTTGGTGACGTGCGCCTGGAAGGGGTGGTCGGGGTCGTGCTCGGGCGCCGGGATCCTCTCCAGCATCAGGTCGAGCAGGGGGGAGAGGTCGCTCCCCTCGACGCCCTCCTCCAGCGCGGCCCAGCCGGCTTTGGCGTTGGTGTAGACGATCGGGAAGTCGATCTGCTCGGAGTCGGCGTCGAGCTCGAGGAACAGCTCGTAGACCTCGTCGACGACCTCGGCGATGCGGGCGTCGGGCCGGTCGACCTTGTTGACGACCAGGATCACCGGCAGCTTCGCCTCCAGCGCCTTGCGGAGGACGAAGCGGGTCTGGGGGAGAGGGCCCTCGGAGGCGTCGACCAGCAGCAGCACACCGTCGACCATCGTCAGGCCGCGCTCGACCTCGCCGCCGAAGTCGGCGTGACCGGGGGTGTCGACGATGTTGAGCTTGACGTCGCGGTAGCGGACGGCGGTGTTCTTGGCGAGGATCGTGATCCCCTTCTCCCGCTCCAGGTCCATCGAGTCCATCACCCGATCGGCGACGTCCTGGTTGGCCCGGAAGGCGCCGGACTGCCACAGCATCTTGTCCACGAGCGTGGTCTTGCCGTGGTCGACATGGGCCACGAAGGCCACGTTGCGGAGGTCG
>DASVWY010000104.1:0-9241 GCA_036392975.1 Solirubrobacterales bacterium
CGTCGGCGGTGGCGCCGAAGAGGAGGCCGACGGGGGTGCGCTCGTCGGCGATGGTGAGCGTGCCGTGCGGCAGCTCGCCCGGTCGGCCCGGGAGCGACTCGCCGGGGCCGGAGTCGCGAATGCAGAGGCGGCCCTCGAGGCGATCGGCGTCGAGAGCCCGCAGGGCCACCCCGGTCTCCACCGTGGCGATGGTCAGCGCGTCGGCGGGCATTCCCTTGGTGGTGAAACCGCCCTCCTGGAGCCGGTCGAGGACGAGCTGCTCGACCGGGGTGCGGGTGTGGTCGGGGTCGAGGCCGATCTGGCGAAAGAAGACGCGGTAGGCCCAGGGGATCGGGCGTTCGCGCAGGTGGATCGCGTGCGCCCCGTAGAAGCGGTTCGAGAGGTCGCGCAGGCGCCGACGCACCGGCTCCGGGCTGCGCCCGGGCCGTCCGTCGACCTCGATCCAGGCAATGCCGAGGCCGGGGAACTCGGTGGCAACGGGAGGGGCGACCCAACCCTGCTCGGAGGCATGGTCCCAGCCAATACGGGGCTCCGCCGCCTCCGAGCCCGTCATCGGCCGCGCTCCGCCCTGCGGGTGGCGCGCAGGAGCGCCTCGATCCGGCCGCTCAGCTCGGCGACCGAGAGCTCGCCGATGCCGGCGTCTTGCAGAGTGCCCCCTGGGTAGACGTAGGCGAAGGTGGGGCACCCGCCGACCCGGTAGAGGCTGGCGACGGCGCCGTCGCGGTCGTAGCCGACCGGCATCCTCCAGCCGCGCTGCTGGACCAGGTCGCGAACCGTGTCGCGGTCATCTCGCACGTTGAGCGAGAGGAAGCGCACCCGCCCACGGTAGCGCGCGTAGGCGCGATCGACCACGTCCTGCTGGTCGACGCAGTCGCCCCCTTTGCTGAACCAGAAGCTGATCAGCGAGGGCCGGTCGAAGAGGTCGCAAACCCGGACTGCTTCGTCGTCCTCGACCCGACACGCGGGCTCCCGGCGGGCATCGGGGGGACAGGGCACGCGCGAGCTGGCGCAGTCGTCCTGGGCGATGTTGGCGTCGCCTTCGAGCTCGCCGGCAGCGACCGGGACAGCGAACTCCGGCAGCGGCCAGCGGTGCGGCCGCTCGTCGATGCCGAGGGTCCCGTCGCCGTCGCCGCCGAGATCGCTGAACAGGGCAATCACGATAACCGCGGCCAGCAGAAGTCCCGCCGCGATCGAGTAACGGTCGGTCATCGTCGCCGCTCCGCCCAGACGAGCGCGGCGGGCAGTGCCACCATGACGCCGAGCAGGGCGGCGCTCAGGTCGACCACGGTGACGAAGCCGAACTCGCGCAGCATCCTCACGTCGCTGGCGATCAAAACCGCGAAGCCAACCGTCGCGGTGATCCCCGAGGCGAGCACGGCGGGGCCAGTGCGCGCGTAGGCGGAGCGGAGCGCGTCGGCCACGACCGTGCCGCCCCTGCGTTCCTCGTGAAAGCGGGCCGAGAGGAGGACGCTGAACTCGGTCGCGATCGCAATCGTCAGCGCCCCGAGCGCCGCCGACATCGGGTTCAGCGGCACCCCCGCGATCCAGAGCAGCAACGCCCCCCAACCCGTGGCGAGGACGATCGGCACCAGTGGGACCAGCGCCCTCCGTGGCGACCTGTAGACCGCGAACAGGACGAGGGCCACCGCCAGCAAGCCGACGAGGGTCAACAGGTAGCGATCGTCGGAGAGGTCCGAGGCCGCTGCCGCGGCGATCACCGGCAGCCCCGCCAGCTCGACCTCCACTCCCGGTGGCGGTCCCCCCTCCTCCCCGGGCTCGCCGATCTCGCCCCGCACCCGCTCGATCAGCGCCTGCTGATCGTCGAGCGATTGCGCCCGGATGCCGAAGCTGAGCAGCGCCGTGCCCCCCGGCAGTCCGGTCTCGGGATCGAGTTGAGCGAGCTTTTCGAGGTCATAGGCCGGCACCTGGGCAAACGCGCTTCGGATTTGCCGCTGCGTGAGCGGCCCGTCCGCCGCCGCGACAAAGTCCGACAGCGCCGGACCAGGGCAGAGCTCGGCTTCCAGACAGCTCGGATCGGTCCCGGCAAATCCACCGGCCTCCAGAACTCGCTGCTTGAAGCTGGCCATCCACCGAAGAGTGGCGGGATCGGTCAGATCGCGCGCACGAACGCTGATGTCCAGCTCGCCCGAAACCCCGGTCGCCTCCTGAACCTCGTTCAGGTCCCGCACCGCGGAAATGTCCTGCGGCGCCAGCTCCCGAATGTCCGACTGCATCTCGATCTGGGTGCCTACTCCCCAGCCGAGCACTGCGAGCACGATGCCGACTCCCAACACCTGCCTTGGCTTCGCCAGAGCCAGCTCGAGCAAGCGTCGCGCGGGCGCGGGAAACGGGTTCCCCGGCAGCGCGCGGCGTCCTGTTTTTCGCAGCGGCGCGTCAGCGAGAGAAGAGACGCGCGAGGCGAAAAACCCAGCGCGCAGAGGGGAACCCGTTTCCCGCGCCCTTGCATGCGTGCTGAGCGCAGCGGGAACAACCACAAGCGCCAGCGCAAACCCGATCCCAATCCCGACGATCAGCAGCAACCCGAACTCGCGGACCATCGGCGTCGGCGACAGCTGCAACGCCAGGAACCCAGCCGCGGTCGCGAGACAGGCCGTGCCGATGGTCGGCGCACCGGCCCCGGGCCCCTCGTCGTATCGCGCCTGGAACTGGATCGCGTAGTCGACCGCGAGTCCGACCAGGATCGGCAGTACGGCGATCGATGCCATCGTCAGCGAGCCGCCGAACAGCCCGAGCAGGCCGAACGTCAGGGCCGCCGCTGCCAGCGCGATCGCCAGCGGCAACAGCCGCAGCCGCGAGCGGAATACGACGAGCAGCGTCAGCGCCATGGCGACGACCGCGACCGCGAGAAGGACCAGCAGCGCGTCCTCGAGCGCCGCGGCGACGCCCTCGATCACGATCGGCACGCCGGAGACGACGTAACGACCGCCGCGCAGCTGGAAGCAGGGCTCGGGCTCGCCGCGGAAGCGGCAGACCCGGCGTGACTTCGGGTCGAGGACGGCGGCCTGGATCAGCCCCAGTGCCCGGCGGCGCTCCACCTCGCCGAGGTCCGGCTTCAGCCGCACGACTATCTGCGTCGTGCGGCCGTTCGGGAACAGGTAGGCAAGCCGCGCCTTCGGCGTGCCGCGCTCGCGGCGAAGGTCGAAGACGACAGCGGCCAGGAAGTCGGGGTTGGAGAGGCTGGGGACGCTGGTGATCCCGTAGCGCGCCGCGATCGACAGCAGCAGCTCGCGCAGCCGCTGCGGCGGCGTCCGCGCCGCCAAACGGCTCAGCTGGCGGTCGACCTGGATCACCGCCTCGTTGAGGAAGGTGGCGGGGCCGACGACCGACTCGACCGGCCGCATCCGCGCCAGCTCCGTGCAGGGCCCGGGGATCGGCTTCGCCCGCGGCGGCGGGTTCGCCGAGAGGCAGCCCTCCAATCGCAGCAGCCGCCCCAGGTTCGAGGTCAGGATCAGCCGCTGGAGATCGCCCTCGGCGAGGACGAGGACGGGTTCTTCACCGAACTCCTCGCGCACCTCCTGCGTCGCGCGGTAGCTGGACGTATCGGTGTCGACCAGCGTCTCGGCCCCAGCCTCGGTCGAGACGCGGGTCGCCACGACCGCCGCTCCCAGCGAGAGCAGCAGCGAGAGCGCGAGGACGGCCTTCGCGTGCCTGGCCGCCCAGGCGGCGACCGCGCTCAATCCATCGAGAGCGGGCCGCTGACGTCAGCGTTGAGGAACTGGTGCACGAACTGGTTTTCCGAGTCGAACAGTTCCTCTTTCGGCCCCGACTCGACGATTTTGCCGTTCCAGAGGACGGCGATGAAATCGGATATCCGGCGGGCCGTGTTGAGGTCGTGGCTGATCACCAGGTAGCAGCCGCCGTTCTCGGCGTGCACCTCGCGGATCAGCTCGCAGAGCAGCGCCGTCCGCACCGGGTCGAGCCCCGAATCGGGCTCGTCGAACATGACGATCGCCGGTTCCAGGACCAGCGCCCGCGCGAAGCCGGCGCGCTTCCGCATCCCCCCCGAGAGCTCGTTCGGCATCTTGTAGATCGCCTCGATCAGGCCGACCTCCTTGAGGCGGCGGTTGACGATCTCGCCGATCTCCTCCTCGCTTTTGTCGGTGTGCTGGCGCAGCGGGAAGGCGGTGTTGTCGTAGATGTTCATCGAGCCGAACAGCGCCCCGTCCTGGAACAGCAGGCCGAACTTTTTGCGCACCTCGAAGAGTTCGTCGTCGCTCATGTTGGGGATCGATTCCCCGTGCACGAGGACGTCGCCCGAATCCGGGTAGAGCAGCCCGACGATGTGCTTGATCAGGACGCTCTTGCCGGTGCCCGACGGGCCGAGCACCATCGAGACCTGGTCTTCGGGAAGGCCCAGGTTGAGCCCGTTGAGGATGCGGGCGCGGCCGAACTGCTTGACGAGGTCGATGATTTCGATCGCGTCCTCGCCACCGTGGCCGAGCTTGCGGCCGGTGTGGTACCGGTAGGGATCGGGCTCGGCGGGGTCGACACCGGGGATGACGAAGTCGCGGCCCATGGTGGCGCCGTCTTCGCTCACGTAAGGACCGCTCGTCTGGTTCGGATCGTCGCTCGACATGGTTGGATCAGCCTCCTATCGGCGCTCTCGGGTTGGCTCCCCAGAAGATCAGGGTTCCAAGCATCCCGATGATGTGCACCAGGACGATGTTGAGCACCATCGACTTCGCGGTTGCCGTGCCCACCCCGACCGGTCCCCCGGAGGCGGTGTAGCCGTAGTAACAGCCGACCAGGACGATGGCGGTCGCCATGAACATCCCCTTGATCAAGCTGAAGATCAGGTCGGGCGGGTTCTGGAACATCCAGAAGATCAAGAGGTAGCCGCCCGAGGAGACGTCGCCGACCTGTTCGACGACGGCGATGTAGCTGGCCAGGAACATCACCCCGATCCCGATCAGGTACATGAACGGGAAGGCGATCCAGGCGGCCAGCAGGCGGGTCGCGCAGAGGAAGGTCACCGGCGGCACCCCCATCACCTCGAGCGCGTCGATCTCGTCTGAGATCCGCATCGCGCCCAGCTCGGCGACGATCCCGGTCCCGACCTTGGCCGAGAGCATGTAGCCGAAGGCGTAGGGCAGGATCTCGCGCAGATCGCACCAGGCGGAGAAGAGGCCGGCGAAGGCCGGCGCCCCCTGGGCGCGCAGCAGGTAGGCCCCCTCGATCCCGCACTGGAGGCCGAGGATGAAGACGGTGCCCCAGATGACCAGGGCCGAGCCGAGGATCAGGATGCCGGCCTGCCTCAGGCTCTCGCCGAAGAAGCGCAGGACCCGGCCCGAGTAGACGAGGCCGGCGACGCGCGAGCCGAAACGGGCGACCTCACCGAGCGAGTCGAGCCAGCCGCGCGGGACTTCGAGCCAGGCGTTCATCGGATCGTCTGCAGCTCCGGGTTGGTCGCCAGCAAGGTCTGGGTGAAGACGTAGTTGAAGGCGAAGATGCCGAGGAAGGCGATCACGACGGCCTCGTTGACGGCGCGGCCGACGCCGGCAGCGCCGCCCGAAGCGGTCATCCCCTTGTAACAGCAGACGACCGCGACGATCGCCCCGAACAGGGTGCACTTGATCACCGAGCCGGCGAGGTCGATGATCGAGGCGTTGGAGAAGAGGGTCGCGAAGAAACCGCCGAGCGGCTGGTTGTAGACCATCTCGGCGAGGATGCCGCCGGTGATCCCGAAGACCAGCGCGTAGATGTCGAGCAGCCCGGTGACCAGCATCAGGGCCAGGAAGCGGGGCACGACCAGGTTCTTGATCGGGTCGACGCCGAGGACCTGCAGGGCGTCGAGCTCCTCGCGGATCTTGCGGGCGCCGAGGTCGGCGGTAATCGCGGTGCCGGCGACGCCGGCGACGACGACGGCGGTGACGAAGGGGGCGATCTCCCGGATCGCCGCCAGGACGAAGAAGCCGCCGAGCCGATCGAGCGCCCCGAACAGGTTGAGCACGTTGGCGGCCTGCATCCCGGGGGCGCCGAAGCAGATCGCCACGGTCGAGATCAGCAGCGGGAACCAGCAGAGCTGCAGGGCGAAGAGGAACTGGCCGATGAACTCCTCGCCGTAGGGATAGGGCGGTTTCACCGCGGAGACCATCGTCCTCGCGGTGAGGATCATCATGTCCCCAACCTGTTCGAAGAAGGACTTGGCGGGCAAGAAGCTCCGCCCTATCGATGCAGCTCTGTCCATCTGCTCCTCCGGCAGGCGGACCGCACCGCGCGGCCGCTCCTCCCTTGAGTCTATGGGATGGGCCAGCGGCGACAGTTAGCCGAGTGTTGAGATTTCCCCTGCTATGTTCCGGCCGGTCTTGGGGGGGAAACGCAGACAAGGACGGCGTTCCCGCATCGGCGCCGTGGCAGTTGCCGCCGCGATCCTTTCGCTGTTCGCGGCCGCTTGCGGCGATGACGATTCGCCGTCCTCGGACGACTCCAACAGGGCGACCGGCCGCTACGAGCTGAAGGTCGTCGATGCGAAGTTCCCGACCAGGCAGCGGCTTGGCCAGACCACGCTGCTGCAGCTCGGCGTTCGCAACACCGGCGAGAAGACGGTTCCGTCGCTGACCGTGTCGATCTCCGTCGGCGGCGAGGACGGACGCGGGTCGTCGCTGCCCTTCGGCATCCGCAGCCCCGAACCGGGCCTCTCCCAGCCGGACCGTCCGGTCTGGGTCCTCTCCGAGAAGTATCCGAAGCTCGATGGCTCCGAAGAATCCGCCGGCGCCGAAACCGCCAGCCGCAAGACCTTCGTCTTCGGGCCGCTGAAGCGAGGAGAGACCAGCGCGGCGGTCTGGAAGCTGAGCGCGACCCGGACCGGGACCTACCGGCTGCTCTACGCGTTCGGCGTCGGCGGCCCGGCAAAGGCCGAGACCCCGCGCGGCGGCAAGCCGGGCGGCTCCTTCACGGTGCGAATCAGCGACGTGCCGCCGGAGACGGTCGTCACCGACAGCGGTGAGGTGGTCGAGGTCCAGCCGGGCAGAGAAACCCAGGCGAACCGTTAGCTTTTCCGCAATGCGAGGACGCCTCGCTTCCTCCTTCGCCGCCGCCTTCCTGGCGATGGCCGCGTTGCCCGCTTGCGGCGAGGCTGAGGAGCAGCCCGATCGACAGGTCGCGCCCAGCCCCGGCGGAGAAGCCGAGGAAAGGGCAGCGGCAAGCGCCAGCGTCGGCCTGAAGCAGATCGGCAGCTTCGAGGCGCCGGTCTACGTCGCCGGGGCACCCGGCTTCCCACGGCTCCTGTTCGTGGTCGAGCAAGCGGGAACGGTCCGCGTTCTGCATAGAGGCAAACCCCTGCCGCGCCCCTTCCTCGACATCTCGGGCTCGGTGCAGTACAGCGGCGAGCGGGGCCTGCTCTCGATCGCCTTCCCGCCCGACTACGGAAGCAGCCGGCGCTTCTACGTCTACTACACCGACAACCAGGGCGACATCCGGGTTGACGAGTTCAAAAGAAGGAACGCGACGCAAGCCGCGCGGGGCTCACGTCGCGCGGTTATCGAGATACCCCACAAAGCCAACTCCAATCACAACGGTGGCCAGCTCCAGTTCCTCGGCGACCTCCTGTATCTGGGAACGGGCGACGGCGGCTCCGGCGGCGACCCGCCCAACAACGCCCAGGACCGCAACAGTCTGCTCGGCAAGCTGCTGCGGATCGACCCGCGCCCCTCCGGCGGCCGCCCCTACTCGATCCCCGCCGACAACCCCTTTGCAGGACCGGGCGGCGGCCGCGGTGAGATCTACAGCTTCGGCCTCCGCAACCCGTTCCGCTTCTCCTTCGACACGGTGACCGGGAAACGCCCCCGGCTTGCGATCGCCGACGTCGGCCAGGACCGCTTCGAGGAGCTCGACTACACGACGGTCGCCGCGGCCAGCGGCGCCAACTTCGGCTGGGACGCCTTCGAGGGATTCTCCCGCTACCGCGGCGCCAACAGCGGCACGCCCGACCCCGGCGGAACGGTGAAGCCGATCTTCACCTACGGCCGGGACCGAGGCTGCACGATCATCGGCGGCTACGCGGTCGGCGACCGGCGACTGCCGGCGCTGCGCGGCCGCTACGTCTACACCGACCTCTGCGAGGGGGTGCTGCGCAGCCTGACGCCGAAGCTGCGACGCGCGCGCGGCGACCGCAGCCTCGGCCTGCGTGTCTCCACCCCCAGCTCATTCGGTGAAGACACGCAAGGCCGGATCTACGTCTGCTCACTGGAGGGACCCGTCTACCGGCTGGTCCCCCGCTGAAGCTCAGCTCACTCGTTCAGCGGCGGGCGAAGGGATCGATGTAGAGGTCGTCGACCTGCCAGGCGCCCTTGCTGTCGAGCGGCGTGATGTGAATTTGGATCGAGCTCGGGATCAGCGTCCCGACGATGGTCGCCAGGCTGAGCACGGTCGACATCTGCTGGGTCGGCGCCCAGGACGAGTCGGCCGTGACGGTGCTGATCGCCTTGGTGCGGACGAGGCCGAGCAGCTTGTAGACGGCCTCGACGCGCAGTCGCGAGCTGGGATCGCCCGTGTTGCGAGCGAACATGCGGAAGATCGGCGTGTCGAGCGACATGCAGATCGGTGGGCTGACGGCCTTGCTGCCGGCGGGCAGGGAGAGCGAACGCTTGTCGGCCGGGTCGTTGAGGTGGTAGCTCTCGTTGCCGGCCACCGTCCGGGCACCGCCGTTCAGGGACCAACCACTGCCGCCGGCCTCGAAGCCGCCGTCGGGGGCGAGGACGTAGTGGTGCGGATCGCCCCACGGGCTGAACACCTGCTCGGCGCCAGAGTACGAGCACGCCTTGGCGGAGCCGACAGAGAGAACGATCGTCATCGCGGTGATGGCGAACAAACCCGCGAGTTTGGCGCGGGTGCCAGGGGGAGCAAAAATCGAGCTGAGCTTCATTCGGGCAAACCTCCTCGTCGCAGGCCAAACAGCCTGGTCGAAAAACCAAGCTGGCAGTTGAGCCATCTCGCCGGAAGACGAGACCTCTGACTTTGCGCCCCCGCCTCGCGACGGGTTCGCCCTTATTCAGCTGACTTATGTGATGTGCGCGCACACCATCGGCGATGCCCTCGCAAACTCCAAGGCAGATCGAACGAACGTCTAGGCACAAATGCGAACCCAGGCGTGTTTGGGCGATGATTTGCATGTTGCGGCGCTTTATCGCAACCGCTCTCCGCCCGATACAGGCGCGGCAGCCGTCCACGCTTCGGCCGCCACAGGCCATGGCCGTTTCGACCAACACCCCCGAGCTGGAGC
>DASVWY010000105.1:0-4054 GCA_036392975.1 Solirubrobacterales bacterium
CGACCGGGGTCGCCGCGGCACGCGCCGCCGGCCTGACCGTGATCGGGATCCCCTCGCTGGAAGGGGTCGCGCTGGAGGAGGCGCACCACATTGCCGAGTCGCTGCTCGACGAGGTCGTTGCGCGGCACCTCGTGCTTTGAGGCCGATCCCGGTAGGGGTTCCACTTAACTTTTTTTGAAGACAGGTCGCGGCCGTCCGAGAACGTCGGCTCAAAAAAAGTACAAGACGTTCCACCCCTACCGGGATCGCCCTCAACCGCGGAGGATGCGGCGACGCCGCAGTACACGCTCGCAAAGCTCGGTCAGCTCGCGGACGTTGCTCTCGTGGGAAGCGTCGAGCTCGCCTCTCAGAGCCATATTTGCTGCCTCGCCGGCCTGCTGGCGGCGTGCTTCGAGCTCGGCCATGTCCTGCTCGTGGTCGGGATCGGCCAGGGCACCGGCCAGCTCCGCCAGCAACGCCTCCAGGCCGACCCGCAGCTGCAGTGCGGCCTCGCGGAGGCGGCCGGCGTCGAGGTCGGCGCGGGCGCGTAGCAGGAGCGTCTCGCAGGCATCGATTTGCTCCCGCCCGCCGAGCACCGCGGCGACTCGCTCCTGTGGCCGCAGCTCCGCCTCTCGCCGCTGCCGTCGCGAGGCCCCGCCGCGCACGTCTACCTCTCGCGCTTGGCTGAAGCGTCCCGTCGCGACCTCCTCGCCGCTGCCGACGCCCACCAACACCTGGAGCGCCTGCGCCGGAGCCAGCTCATGGCCGTGCGGATCTGCGCTTGCCGTCGCCTGGGCATGCAGGGCTCGGTTGAGCAGGCCGATGCCTTCGGCGACGAGCGCGTCGACTTTCTCCTCCGCTCCGATCGCGTCCTCGAGCCAGCCGGTTGCCTCTTCGGCCGAATCGAACGGCTCGAAGGCGCGGATCGCCGTCGCTCGGGTCAGCGGCAGGTCGGGGAGCGGCGCCTCGGGGTCGACCTCCCGTGCCTGGCGCCGGCGCCGACCCGCAGTCGCCGGCGCACCGAGCGTCTCGACGACGAGAACGCTTTGCGGTCCACTCTCGCCTCCCTCGCGCGCCAGGTAGCGGCCGGGGGCGACGCCCAGCGTCCCGGCGAACTCGAACTGCACGAATCCGAAGTGCTGGCTCAGGGCGATGCGAACTTCGATGGCTTCGTCGGCACCTCGGGATTGTCGATCTGCTCGAGCCGATCCGTCAGCCGCAGCCACTGGTCCGGTTTGAGCAGCTGCACGAAGCCGGCCTGGGCGCCGGTGCCGGCGATCGGGCTCCAGCCGATGTGGACGTGGTCGGCGTGGTCGCCCATCGCGAAGCTCGGCCCGCCCAGTTCCTCCAGCGAGATCAGCTCGTCGGGGACCATCGTCCCCTGCAGGCGCAGGACGGCTTTCAGGAGCTCGTGCGTCAGCGTCCCCGGGCCCTGGTTGCCCAGCACCGGGACGCCGTTGATCGTCGCGATGTCGACCGCACCGCCGAACGAGTGGTTGGAGATGTTGCCGCTGGTGGTGATGCTGCCGTGGCGGCCGCAGAGCATCGAGGTGATCGTCAGCCGGAAGCCCTGCTCGGAGAGGTAGGCGAGCGTGCCGAGGACGCGCCGGTCGACTTGGCCGCCGCGGATTTCGATCCGGTCGCAGTCCGGCAGCTCGATTCCCCGGTCGGCGAGGACCCGGCGCTGCAGCGCCTCCTTGGAGAGCAGCAGCACGCCGGCGCTGCCGAGCTTGACCGCGAACGGACTCTTGCCCTTGGCGCGGTAGATCGCGGTTGCCTCGAGCAGCTTCCAGCCGTCGAGGATCGGCTTCGGGTCGATCCGCGGCGCGCCCCGCCCGGCCGGCCGGATCGAGAAGTTGATGTGTGGGTCGACGCCGTCCTCGCCGGCGCCGATGCGGGCCAGAACGGTGCCGGCGATCACCTTCGAGCCGACCCTGATCGAGCCGTCGGCGCCGAGCGCGGTCGCGGTGTCGACCCGCTCGTGGGCGCTGCGCCGCTGCCGGCCCTCGACGCGGCCGGGAAGCGCGTGGAGCCGCGGCCGGATGTTCTGGCTGTCGACCGGGACCCGCTTCTCCTCACCCGTCGGCATCACGATCAAGCGGCGGTTGCGGACGAGCTTCCCCAGCTTGGCGTAGGTGTAGCGATTGCCGTAGGCGTCGCGCAGGACCACGTAGCGGCCGAGTCGCTCGGACTCTCCCGCCTTGACGACGATGCCGTCGTTGACGGCGACGACCGGCGCTCCCTCGGCGGCGAAGATGTTGATCCCGCGGCGGGTCGGCGAGGAGGCGACGACCGCGGCCGCGTTGCCGTATTCCTCGCGCTCCTGCGGGGTCGCCTGCCGCAGCGCCTCGCGGGTGGCGATGTCGTCGGCGTAGCGGGCGTCGGCGGCGACCGGGAAGTGGGCGCCCTGGGTCAGGCCGGTCAGCGAGCCGACCAGATCGGCCGGCAGCTTGCCGTAGGCGCGCGCGTAGAGCAGCACCTCCTGCACGTACCAGTCGGCGTGGTTGTAGGCGAAGATCGCGTTGTAGAGATCGTTGGTTCCGCCTGCGGCCTTGAGGTAGTTGGCGGCGGCGCAGATCGCGTCGACCGGGTTGTAGGGGTCCTTGCGACCGTCGCCGTTGGCGTCGAGCCCGTAGGCCTCCCAGCTCGAGGGGATGAACTGCATCCAACCCATCGCGCCGGCGCTGGAGACGTTGAGGTTGGTGCCGAAGGCGGTCTCGATCTTGTTGATCGAGGCGAGGATCTCCCAGGGGATCCCGTACTCGGTCCCGCAGGCCTGGTAGATCGGCAGCAGGAAGGGCGGGATCTCGAAGGAGTCGATGACGAAGTTGGGGACTCCGATCGGGGCGGGGCCGAAGGGGGCGATCGTCGTCGAGGGGTTGGCTTCGGTCGGCACGCCGCCGTCGCCGAACTGCGAGCCGCCGCTGGGGCCGGAGGCGGGGGGTTGATCGCCGGCGGTTGCGCGGGGGGCGCTGACGCCGCCGCCGGTCGCGTCGCCGGGACTGGCGAGCCCTTCGTTGCGGGTGACGCCCTCGCCGCCGGCGGAGGTCGCGTCGGCGGCATCCAGGGAGTCCCCGCTTTCGACGTCTTCGGGCGCCTCCTCGCTGTCGGGCGCTGGGACCGCTTCGGCTTCGACCGCGCTGCCGGCCTCGTCGGGATCGGAGCCGCCGGTGCAGTCGGGGTCGCCGAGGTCCACCTGGCCGTCGCCGTCGTCATCGACCCCGTTTGCGCAGGCGGTCGCGGGCACTTCGGGGGCGGGGGGGGCCGGCGCCGTGGCGGTTGGCTCGAGCGTCCGGCCCTGCCCGAGGTCGGCATTGGGTTCCGCCCCGGCCATGCCGACGCCAAGGGCCGTCGCCAGCGCGAATCCGGCCAGGGCGATCGTCAGTGCAAGCTTGTGTCTCATCGGGCGCCGTCTCGGTCCCTGCGGGCACGGTCGATGCGACCCTTCGTGGCCCTCTCCCCGCCCGTCAGGCCAGACCACGCTACTGACTCGCGCGTATGCGCGCAACGCGAGGCAGCGCCCCCCAACATGCCCTTAATCAACCTTTGGTCCATGCCTGCGCACGAGAGGATTCCAGCCTGCCCGGATGGGCTCGTTAAGAACCTGGTTCGAGCCCCCGGCCGTACCCAGCCGACGGGTAGGTTCTAAGGTGTCGGGCGTGAGCGTCGAGCCCGATGACCAGGAGAGCCTGCGCGCGCGCAGCGAGCAGGCGATTTCCGAGCTGGCCCAGGCGCTGCTCGACAGCCAGGTGCTGGAGAACGCCGTGGCGGCCGCCTTCGGTGCCCGAGAGAAGGCGCTCGAGGCCCAGCACGCGGCGATGGCGGCGCTTGACGTCGCCTCCGCCTCGGACGTGGAGCGGATCGAACGGCGGTTGCGCTCGCTCTCGCAACGCCTCGACGACGTCGAGGATCAGGTCGACCGGGTCGCTCGCGACGTCGGCGAGATCCGGCGCCGGCTCAACGAGCGCGCACCGGACAGTCGCGCTTCCTGAAAAGCCAATCTAACCCTCGACTTTAGGGTGAGAGTACGGCTGCGGCGGCTCGGCCGGCCACCCCTGCCGCCCCTTCGAGATCG
>DASVWY010000106.1:0-5643 GCA_036392975.1 Solirubrobacterales bacterium
CGTTCTCGACCAGGGCCGAGGCGAGCGGCCGGGTCGGCTCGAAGAGGAAGGTGATGCCGTCGATCGGGTTGGGCGCGAAGCTGGCCGAGCCGGCCACCATCGAGAGCATGATCGCCTCGCCGAGCGCCCGGGCCGTCGCCAGCACCGCCGCGGCGACGATCGCCGGGCGAGCGGTGCGGACCGCGATCGTCCAGGTCACCCGCCAGCGGTTGACGCCGAGCGCCGCCGCCCCCTCGGTCCAGCTGCGCGGCACGGCGCGCAGGGCGTCAACGACGATCGCGATCATGATCGGCACGATCATCACCGTCAGGATCAGGATCCCGACCGAGACCCCGGCGCCGTCGAGCTGGACCACGTTGGCGACCGATTCCTTGCGCTCGACGCTGATCAGGTGCTCGCCAATCCAGGGGACGATGACGAGGATGCCGATCAGGCCGTAGACGACCGAGGGCACCGCTGCCAGCAGCCGCACCACCGGCTCCAGCACCCGGTTCAGGTGGGGCGGGGCGAACTCGACGATGAAGATCGCCGCAAACAGGGAGAGGGCGATTCCGATCGCAACCGCCCCCGCCGTGACCACGAAGGTGCCCCAGATGAGCGGCCAGGCGCGCAGGTGGTAGACGTAGTCGGCCGGGTTGGCGGGCGAGTTGAAGATGTCCTCGAGCTGGAGGTCGACGTCGCCGCCGGAGCCGAACCAGGCGAGGCCGTTGGCGGCGAACGAGGGCCACGCCTTGCTGAAGACGAAGACGATCATGCCCGCGATCACCACCAACACCAGGCAGGCGACGGCGCCGAGGATCCGCTCGACCCGGGCGTCCGACCAGAAGCCCGGGTCGTTACCCACCCGTGTCACTAGCGCAGGGGCACCCAGTTGCTGGCGATCAAGGAGAGCGCCGTGGGGTCGCTGCGGGCGAAGTCGATGAAGGCCTTGGCGACACCGGTGGCCGTGCCGCGACTGACCATGTAGAAGTTACGGCTGCCGGCGTACTGGCCCGACTTGGCGTTGCGCAGGGTGCAGGGGACGCCCTGGTAGGGGACGCTGTGCAGGCCCCGGGCGAAGTGGAAGGAGGCGTAGCCGATCGCGTTCGGGTCGGACTTGATCGTCTGCGCTTGCAGGCCATTGGAGGATTTGGTCGTGGCGCTGCCGGCGACGCGCAGGGTCTGACCCATGAAGATGTTCTGGAAGGCGTCCTGGGTACCGGAGGCGGCGGTGCGGACCACCAGGTCGATCGGGCCGCTCGCGGTGGCGCCCGGCACCTGGCTCCAGCTGCGCACCCGGCCGGAGAAGATGTCCTGGATCTGGGTCTGGCTCAGGGTCGGGATCCGGTTGCCCGGGTTGGAGACGATGCAGACCGCGTCGCGGGCGACTTTGTTGAAGACGATTCCGCCCGGGTCGGCCGCTTTCGGGTCGCGGGAGGACATCCCCAGGGTGACCCGGCCGCGGGAGACGTCGGTGATGCCGATGTCGGACCCTCCCTGCAGGATCACGAATTTGACCTTGCCTTTGTACCGCGGCTGCTTGACGAAGGCCTTGGCGAGCTTGGTCGCCAAGGGTGCGACCGAGGTCGATCCGCTCATCGTGATCGTTGCGGCGGTGGCGGCCGGCGCGGTCACCGCTACCAAGGCGGCGACCAGAGCGAGGGCCAGGGAACGGCTGCGGGTCATGAATCGCTCCTGGTGGCGGGGGTTCGGGGTACGGCGCCAGTGTCGAGTCGGTCGCCCCGCGAAAGGTGAATGCGACGTAACTGAGTGGAGAAAAAGTGGTTACGCCCGGTAACAGAATCTTTTCAGGTTCGACACAGCTCATTTACCGGATCGACACCGCCGGTTGACGATCCTTTTTGGGCATGTCACAGATCTCATCCTCATCGAAGCGGTCCCGGCAGATCGGCAACATCGAGATCCGGCCAGGCGAGTTCCAGGTGCTGATCGACGGCGAGCGGGTCGGCCTCACCGTGCGCGAGTTCGAGCTCTTCCTGCTGCTGGCCGAACGCCTCGACAGCGTCGTCCAGCGGCCCGAGATCTACGCCCTTATGTGGGGCGGCGAGATGCCGCGCCGCGACCGCTCGGTCGACGTCCTGATCCGCCGCGTGCGGGCGAAGCTGGAGCGGGTCGCCCCCGAGTGGCACTACATCCACACCCACTTCGGCATCGGCTACCGCTTTTCACCGGAACAGGCGTGATCGTCATCCCAGGTGGCCCGCTTTGCCCTGCGCCAGGTTGAAGGCGCAGCGGAAGTTCTCCGGCTGGCCCACCGGCTTGCCGCCTGCGAAGCCGCCGAGGTTGCCGTTGTCGTAGACCGTTATGTAGTGGAGGGTCTCCGGCGAAGGATCGGCCGGCAGCGGCGACGGGTCCGGCTCGCCCGCCTTGGGGTCGCCGCGGGCGATGTCGCTGACGCCCTGCGAGCCGGCGGCGCGGCCGCCGGAGGCGATCGTGGTCAGGGAAGCGCTCATCTCGCGGCGGTCCTTGAGCCCGTCGGTGGCGTCGAGATCGGTCGAGGCCGTCACCTCGTTGTCGTCGACGCGACCCGCCAGCTTGACCCGTGAGGCGGCACCGATCAGCTGCGCCGCGGTCGGAAGGTAGCCGCCAAGCGAGGCGCACTTGCGGGTGGCAAAGAAGAAGTCGGCCTTGCCGATCTCGTCCTTTTCGAGCGGATAGGGGCTGGTCATCATGCAAACCGTCCCGATCTTCACCGTCTCCGGCGAGCAGCGGTCGAACACCTCCGGCGGCAGGACGCTGGCCGGGAACTTCTTCTTCGCATTGAGACGCAGGACCCCGAACTTGCGTGGCTTCAGGCTCGGCCCCGGCAGCTGCTTGGCGGCGATCGACTCGGCCACGCCGGGCAGCACCAAGGCGCCCAGGGCGAGCGCAAGGGCGGACCAGGCGACGATGCGGGTGCTGTTCATCTGCGGCTCCTTCGTTTCGGCAGTGAGGTCGAGGCGGGGGCGGCGACTGGGCGGGGGCGGATCGCGGCGGCGCCGATCGCGGCGATCAGGACCAGGCCGAGCAGGTACGGCGGCACGGTCATGCCGCCGTTGTCCGGTTCGTAGCGAGAAAAGGCTTTCGATTCCTCGATCGCGGCCTCCTCTTCTCGCTTTTCCTCGACCTGGTAGGTGCGGGCGGGGGCGCCCCCGGGCGCCCGCGGCCGCACGATCGGTGGCGGCGGAGGGGGCACGATTGCCGGCAGCGCCGCGGCCGTGAGACCGGCGGCAACCGGCAGAAAGGGGCCGGGTGCCGGCGGGGGCGGCGATTTTGGCGGCGGCGAAGGGCTCGGGGCCGGCGGGGGGCCCGGAGGCGGCGGTGGCGCCAGGTCGACTGGCGGGCTGCCGGGCGGAGCCCCGGGAGGCGGTGGAGGCGCCGGCGGCGCCGCGGTGGGGACGGCGCGTTGGAAGCGATCCGGCCGTAACGGGCGGGTGCCGCAGGGCCGCTGCACGCTGCCGGACAGCACCCGAACCTGTTCGGAGTAGGAGAAGCCGCCAGCGCTGACCGTGACGGTCGTGCTGCCGGCGTTGAAGGGGCAGAGCAGACCGGACGAGTTGTCGGTGACGACCTTGTCGTCGGCGTCGAGGTAGGGCTTGCGCAGGTTGGTCGAGGCCGGGTCCTGGCGGACGAAGTCGGCGATGTCGGGGTCGGAGGAGACGAA
Organism: Solirubrobacterales bacterium; assembly: GCA_036392975.1. GTDB lineage: Bacteria > Actinomycetota > Thermoleophilia > Solirubrobacterales > 70-9 > VRUE01. Next base: position 3,644 of record DASVWY010000106.1, read on the forward strand.
GCTGTACTCGGGGGCGATCCGCGCCGCGCAGCCGGCAACCGTGCACTGGTTCGGCGGGAACAGCGTGTAGGGATCGCCGCCGGAAGGGTCCGGGTTGCCGGAGCCGGCCGAGGCTCGTCCCCAGCGGTCGCCGCCACGGGGGCGGCGACCGAGACCGCGGAAGAGGGCTGGTCGGGAACGGCGCAGCAGGGTGCCGTCGGTCGCCTCAAGCGAGAGGTCTTCGATCACCGGGATCAGGCGCGCACCGACCGGCGCCACGTTCCCGCCCGGGACCGGATCGCCGATCTCGAGCAGCAGCACGCCGCCGTCGCCGAACAGCGAGTCGGCAACGTCCTTGCCAACCACGCCGGCGATCTGGGAGCGGTAGCCGAGAGTGCCGATCCCGTAGCTCGGGATCGTCTCGGTGGCACCGGCGGGAACCCGCAGCGCACGATTCTCCTCGGGCTGGTCGAAGAGGTAGGCGGAGGCGCCTCCCTCGACCAGGACCCGTGCCACCTCGGCGCCGTCCGTGGCAACGTTGAGCCGCGGCGTGAAGCTCGTGTTGAGGCTGCGGTTGCCCATGACGACCGCTGGGATCCCCTCCAACCTTGCATCGGCAAGCACCGCTTCCAGCCACGGCAGCTGCGGCTCGGCCGGGTTCTGCTGCGGGTCGGAGGCTGCGAGCGAGCCGAGTGAGTTGTCGATCACGACGACTCTGACGGCGCCGGCGGGCCCGTCGCTGTCGAAGGCGTAGTGGGTGCGAGCGCCGGGCCCGGGAAGGGCGCCAGGGATGCCAGCGGTTGAGAAACCTGCGGGCGCGGAACCCGAGCCGAACGGCGCCGCAAACGAGGCGAAGGCGGCGCTGAAGGCGGCGGCGCCCAACCCGTCGGAGGCATCGCCGGAGCCGAGCGCCGCGTAGACCGGCAGCCCAGGCGCGGAGCCGAGCAATTCGGCGTAGCGGGTTGCGTCGAGGCTGCTCAACCCACTCGCCACCCGGTTGCCGGTGTAGAGGAGAGCGCGGGGGCCGTCCCCGCCGGCCATCGCGGCGACCGTCTGCAGGGCGGCGCTCAGCGTCCGGTCCGGCCCGATCGCCTGGGCAGCGAGGTCGGCACAGGAAGAGTCGCACTGCGCATGGCCGGCCACGGCGAGACGGATCGGGCCGGGCGGCATCGAGACCGCCTGGCGACCCGCCGCCGGCGGTAGCTCGGCGCCGGAGCCGTAGCGGAAGACAGCGGCGGTGCGGACCCTTTCGCGGATCGCGCGGCCGCCGCCATTGCGGGCGGAGGAACCCCGCCCGGCGGCATCGGCATCGCCACTCCAGCCGCCGACCGCCCAGCCGTTGCCCGCTGAGTCGAGCAATAGCGAGAGGACCGGGTCGCTCTTCAGCGGTCGGTCGTTGCCGGAGCCGGCGAAGGCGGTCCGCTGCTCGTCGACCCATCCACTCGCCGTCTCGCGCAGGACGTAGCCATCGCCGGGCAGCCCGAACGGGGGTGCGATAGGGGGCGGCACGTTCGGATCGGGATCCGGCAGGTCATCGGCGGCGGGATAGGCGAGCTGCGGCACGACCGAGACGACGGCGCGCACAGAGGGCCCGTCGCGGACCGCAGCGGCGGCGATCGCGGTCGAGCCCGGCAGCGGCTGGTCGGAAAATCGCCAGGGTGCTCCCGGGCCGTCGCGCTCGATCACGATGTCACGGCCAGCCGCGACCGCCCCTCCATCCGGCAGGCCCGCCACCGCGAACAACTGCGGGTTGCCGACGCGGACGCCCTCGAGCAGCTCGTGCGCGGAAGCGTCGAGTCTCCAGCCACCGCCGTCGTTGACCAGCAGATCGCCGCCGGCGGCCACGATCGCCTCGCTGCCTGCAAAGGCAATCGAGGTCAGGTTGGCGTTCTCGTAGCCGGGCGGCGACGCTTCGGGCTCCCAGCTCTTGCCGTAGGAGAGCAACACCCCGCCCTTGCCGACCGCATAGCCGCGGGATGGGTCGGCGGGGTCGAATGCGACGTCCATCAAATTGCCCTCGA
>DASVWY010000107.1:0-6475 GCA_036392975.1 Solirubrobacterales bacterium
GTACGCCGGCGCGATCCTCGGCATGGACATCACCGGCCCACACGGTGAGGGTCCCTTCCGGGTCGACCAGGTCTGGATCGAGGGCGGCTCGGACATCGCCGAGGAGTACTACGCCTCGGTGATCCTCGACCGCGGCGAGAAGAAGCTGCTGGCGATGCTCTCGCGGATGGGCGGGATGGACGTCGAGGAGGTGGCGGAGGAGGATCCCCAGGCGCTGGTCCGCCGCCACATCGAACCCGATGCCGAGTTCACCGTCGACGCGGCCCGGGAGATCGGCCTCGACGCGGGCATCGACGAGGACGTCACCGATCAGGTGGCCGAGATGCTGGTCAAGCTTCACTCGCTCGCAGCTGCCGAGGACGCGACCCTGATCGAGGTCAACCCGCTGATCGTCACTTCGGACCGCGAGGTCGTCGCGCTCGACGCCAAGGTCACGATCGACGGCAACTCGCTCTTCCGCCACGAGGACCTCGCCGAGATCGCCGACACGGTCGACGATCCGCAGGAGCAGATGGCGAAGGAAAAGGGCCTTACCTACGTGAAACTCGACGGCAACGTCGGGATCCTGGCCAACGGCGCCGGGCTCTGCATGTCGACGCTCGACGTCGTCGCCCAGGCGGGCGGCGCGCCGGCCAACTTCCTCGACGCCGGCGGCGGCTCCAAGGCCGAGGCGATCGTCGACGCGCTGACCGTCATCACCTCCGACGAGAAGGTGACGGCGATCCTCTTCAACATCTTCGGCGGCATCACCCGCTGCGACGAGATCGCCAAGGGCATCGTCGAGGCCTCCGGCCAGCTCGACCTGCGGGTGCCGCTGGTCGTGCGACTCGACGGCACCAACTCCGAGGAGGGGCTGGCGATCCTCGCCGAGGCCGGCCTCGCGAACCTGCACCAGGAGACGACGATGCTCGGCGCCGCCCAGCGTGTGGTCGAGCTGGCCGGTGCGCCGGCGGGGGCGAGCGGCTGATGTCGATCGTCGTCGGCAGCGAGACGAAGCTGGTCGTCTCCGGCCTGACCGGCCGCGAGGGCTCCTTCCACGGGTTGCGCAATAAGGCGTATGGCACCCAGCTGGTCGCCGGCGTCACGCCCGGCAAGGGCGGCCAGGACGTCGAGGGGGTGCCGATCTTCGACTCGATCCGCGAGGCGGTCGAGCAGGAGGGCGCCAACACGTCGATGATCTTCGTCCCGGCCCGCTTCGCCGCGCCGGCGATCGACGAGGCGATCGAGTCCGGCGTCCAGACGGTGATCGCGATCACCGAGGGAATCCCGGTACTGGACATGCTGAAGACCTACTGGAAGGCCAAGGAGGCCGGCGTTCGACTGATCGGTCCCAACTGCCCCGGGGTCCTCTCGCCGGGCAAGGCCAACGTCGGCATCATCCCGGCCCAGTTCTTCGACCCCGGCAAGATCGGCGTCGTCTCCAAGTCGGGGACGCTGACCTACCAGATCGGCAACGAGCTGAAGCAAGCCGGCGAGGGCAACTCCTCGATCGTCGGCATCGGCGGCGACCCGATCGTCGGCTCCGACTTCATCGACATCCTGAAGCTCTACGAGGCCGACGAGGAGACCGAGCTGATCGTGATGGTGGGGGAGATCGGCGGCGACGCCGAGGAGCGCGCAGCCGAGTTCATCGCCGCCGAGATCTCCAAGCCCGTGGTCGCCTACATCGCCGGCTTCACCGCCCCGCCGGGCAAGCAGATGGGCCACGCCGGCGCGATCATCTCCGGCTCCTCGGGCACCGCGCAGGCAAAGAAGGAAGCGCTCGAGGCAAAGGGCGTCCGGGTCGGCGAAAGTCCGACCGAGACGGCCCGGATCGCGGTCGAGACGCTGCGCGGTTGAGCGCCGGCCGGCGGGTCCTGTCACGGCGGCGTGCCACCCGCCGGAGGGACGCTCGCCAGCATTGCTCGTAGCTCGCGGGCAACGGTGACGGGCTCGTCACGCAGCCGTCTGTGGGTCAAGCGGATCACGCGGTAGCCGGCTCCTGCATCGCGGTGTCGCGGGCTCGGTCGCGCTCGAAGGCGGCTCGGTGGTGGTGATAGGCAAAGCCGTCGAGTTCGACCACGAGGCGGTGTTTGTGCCACAGGGAATCGACCTCGCGGCCGAGAACAAGGACGTTGAAGCTGGGTGGCGGAATGCGGTGCTTGCGGCAGAACTCGGCGAAGCGGTCCTCCAGTGCCGAGCGAGTGATCTCCGGCGCCCGGGCCTCTGCGAGGAGACGGCGGATCGGCTTGAGGGCGCGACGCCCGTATCCCCGCTCGCAGACTCGCTCGACGGCTCGCAGTTCGAGGAGTCGGAGCCTGTCGGCCTCCTCCCAAGCTCGCCGCAGACGGTCAAAGTCGGATACCTCGGCAAGGTCGAAGAGCGTTCGGGCGACTGTCGTGACCGGGATCCTCGAGTGCTCGGTGCCCTCCCCGTCGTGGATCCGGCCACGATGCAGCTTGATTCGCGGACGACCCGGCAGGAACTGGCGGCCGCGGCGGCCAGTCACGTCGATGACGGTGTCACGCCGGCGAGTGAGGCCCCAGAGCACGGCGGCGCTGCGGTGGCTGAGCAGTGCTCCGTCTCCACAGGCGAACACCGCAGCAAGCCATTTCCCCTGTTGGCTCACTTGACCGTGCCCGACCGCAAATGCCTCCCGGTGCAGCCGGTGGAGACGCCCTGAGCGGAGCCACCGCTCCATCGTTGCCTTCCCGACCTCTAGATCCAGCAGCTGTCGTCGTCCCACCACCCCATGCTGAGCGGTTGCTAGCCCGGCAAGCGCTCGCCCCTGCTCCTCCCCCCGGCGTGTCCGAGTTTTCGCCTCCATATCGATGCATAAGCTCGGACACGCCCTGGGTTCTCCCCCCACGTGGCCGTCTCTCGTAGGCGTTGCTAGGCTCGCCGGGCGATGGCTAACGACGCGATTTCATTCGCCCGGGGGGCGCCGAGCGCCGACATCCTGCCCAAGGATGCGGTGCGGGATGCGGCGGCGGCGGCGCTCGCCGAGGACTGGCAGAAAGCGCTCTCCTACGGGACGGGAATAGGGCATCCGGGGCTCTGCCAGTGGGTCGCGGAGAGGCACGGGGGCCTGGACGCGGGGCAGGTGATGATCGCCAACGGCTCGCTGGAGGCGGGCTGGATGCTGTTCGAGCACCTGCTCGAGCCGGGCGACCGGGTCGTGGTCGAGCAGCCGACCTACGATCGCACGCTGCTGATGCTGCAGCGACTCGGCGTCGAGCTGGTGCCGGTTGCGCTGGAGGCGGACGGGATCGACGTGGCGGCTCTGGAGGCCGCCCTGAAGGACGGCCCGATCAAGCTCGCCCACATCATTCCGAACTTCCACAACCCCGCCGGCTGCACGCTCTCGGCCGAGAAGCGCGTGCGCTTGGTCGAGCTGGCGGCCGAGTACGGGTTCTGGCTCTTCGAGGACGACCCGTACCGGGAGCTGCCTTTCGAGGGGGAGGCGCTGGAGACGATGCTCTCGCTCGACAAGGCGGGGCGCGTCGTCCACGCCTCCTCCTTCTCGAAGACGGTCAGCCCCGGCGTGCGGGTCGGCTACCTGGCCGGGCCCGGCGAGGAGATCGCCAAGCTCGCCAAGCGGGCCAACGAGACCTACATCTCGCCGAACATGCTGGCCGAGTCCGTCGTGCTGGAGCTCTGCCGCTCGGGCGCGCTCGACCGCAACATCGAGTTCGTCAGGGGCGCCCTGCGCGACCGCCGCGACGCGCTGGTCGAGGCCCTGCGCGAGCAGATTCCCGAGGCCGAGTTCGTCGTCCCCGAGGGCGGCTACTTCCTCTGGCTCGACCTCGCTGCCGGCACCGACACCACGGCGCTGCTGGCCGAGGCCAAAGCCGAGGGGGTGGGCTTCGTCGCCGGCCCCGACTTCATGATCGAGGGCGGCGAGAACAGCCTCCGCCTCTCCTTCGCCAGCGTCCCGCCAGACCGGATCCCGGAGGGCGTCGCGCGGATCGCCCGCGCCCTGGAGCGCGTGCGGGCCGGTTCTCCGGCTTAGCGGCCGTAGCGGTCCGAAGACAGCACCAGCTGCTCCGGGATCGCCGCGCGCGGCGGCGGCGCCGGGTCGGCGCGGACGGAGACCGTCTCGGCGACGCTGGCGGAGACCGTATGGACGCCGTCCTCGGAGGCGATGGTGACGCCGCCCTCGTCGGAGCTCTCGACCGTCCCCTCGAGGCCCGGGTGCAGACCGGCGTCCTTCAGGTAGTGGAGCAGCTCCTCGGCCTCATTCTCGAAGCGCAGGACGTGGACCTTGGCGCCCACCTCCACGTCGGCCAGCAGGGCGCCGCGCTCGCGCACCCCCTCGACGATCGGGTGCCCGTGCGGGCAGGTCGTCGCGTCGCCGATCGCCGCCCGCATCCGCTCCTCCAGCACCGGCGACATCGCGTGCTCGATCCGCTCCGCCTCCTCGTGCACCTCGTCCCAGGGGATGCCGAGGACATCGGTGAGGAAGCGCTCGATCATCCGGTGGCGGCGGACGATGTGGCTGGCGTGCTCGCGGCCCGACTCGGTGAAGTCGAGCGACTTGTCGGCCTGGCGCTCGACGTAGCCGTCGTCGACCAGGCGCCCGACCATCTCGTGCACGGTGGGGGGCGAGAGCTGCATCGCGCGGGCGATGTTGGCGCCGGTCATCGGCAGCCCGGCCTCCTCCAGCCAGAACATCGTCTCCAGGTACTCCTGCTCGGCGACGGTTGCGGTCTCCATCGGTCCGATACTAGCCACGAGCCATCAGGGTCGAGACGACGGCCTCGTAGAAGCCGTCGCCCATCGCCCCCTCGGTGACGGTGACGTTGTCCCAGGCGGCCAGCGCCGCGCGCAGGCCGGGGTCGCGCTCGGGCCCGTTGGCGACGACGAAGAAGCGGCCGACGACGGCGGCGACCTCGAGGTCCTCGACCGAGTCGCCGACCGCGATGCAGTCGGCGGGGTCGTAGCCGCGGACGCGGGCGTGGGCCGCGGCGGCGTTGGCCTTGCTGACCATCTTCGGGACCAGGTGGTAGGCGTGGGTGGGGCCGTCGATCGCTGGCATCTCGCGGGCGATGGCGCCGTTGTCGAGCAGGCGCAGGTCGCCGTGCCCCTCGGCCCCGAGCAGCTCGTTCGCCTCGCCGACGTCGACCTTGCCACGGAAGAGGTGGGAGAGGACGCGGCCGTGGTGCCAGGGCGCGTGGTACTCGAGCCGCCCCTCGAAGCGCTCGAACAGCAGCTTCGGGATACCCCGACCCTCGATCTTCTCGTAGACCGTGCCGTCCTCGTCGGGGACGAGGTCGCCGGTCAGCAGCGTCGTCTCGCCGTCGATGGCGAAGGCGCAGCCGGCCTCGTAGATATAGGAGGTCTGGCCCATCAGCCGCGCCGCCTCGTGGACCTGCGGCTCACGCCGCCCCGACATGATCACCACCTCGACCCCCGCCCGGTGGCAGGCCTCCAGCCCCCGCGCCTGGGCCAGCGAGAAGCCACCCTCGGCATCGCGGAATAGCGAGCTGCCCTTCCCGAGCAGGGTCCCATCGAGGTCCACGTAGACGCAACTCAGTGCCATCGGTGCGGTCGCTACGGTAGCCGGATGCCCTGGCGCCTCGCCGACCGCAGCCTCGACCTGGCTCAGCCGCTGGCGGCCGGGATCGTCAACGTCACGGTCGACTCGATGTTCGAGGGGGCGCGCAGCGGGACGCCGGAGCGGGCGGTGGCCGACGGCCGGGGTCTGGTCGAGGCGGGCTTCGACATGCTCGACGTCGGCGCGGTGGCGGCGCGGAACGGGCCGCCGGTCCCGCCCGATGAGGAGGCGGCGGCGCTGGTCCCGGCGATCGAGGGGCTGGCGGGATCGGGCGTGCCCGTCTCGGCCGACACCTTCTCAGTCGAGGTGGCGCGGCGGGCACTCGCCGCCGGGGCGGTCGCGATCAACGACATCTCCGGCGGCAACGAGGAGATGTTCGAGCTGGTCGCCGAGAGCGGTTGCGGTTACGTGCTCATGCACATCGAGGGACCGCCGCGGGTCGAGCGTCCGGCGCGCGGGTACGACGACGTCGTCGACCACCTCGAGTCCTGGTTCGGGGGGAGAATCGAGACGGCTCGGAGACTGGGAGTCAGCGAGGAGCAGATCGCCATCGACCCCGGACTCGACTTCGACAAGACGACCGAGCAGGACCTGGAGATCCTGCGGCGGCTGCCGGAGCTGCGCCGGCTGGGACTGCCGCTCTACGTCTCGCTCTCGCGCAAGGACTTTCTCGGCGCCGTCCTGGCCGGTTCCTGGGAGGGACGACTGCCGGCCTCCGAGCGCGAGTGGGGGACCGTCGCCGCCGTGGCGCTGGCCGTTCGCGGCGGCGCCGACATCCTCCGCATTCACGACCGCAGCTCGCTTCAGGCGGTGCGCGTCGCAGGCCGGATCGTCCGTCCCTCGCGGGGCGCCCTACTGACGCATAGCGAAGAAAAGGCGCCCTGATGGCGAAAAGCCTGCTCGAGAACCCGTGGTCCATCGCAGTTGATCCGGCGCGTC
>DASVWY010000108.1:0-14946 GCA_036392975.1 Solirubrobacterales bacterium
CGTATGGGAAGCCCCAGGGGTGGAGAAGTGGCCTTCGACGTTCGCCGAGGCACTCATCACGGCGACGGCGCTGACCGCCATCGCTGCGACGAGGCTTAGGCCCAGTGCTTTGAGCTTGAGGCTCATGGTCTTGTTCCTTTCGATTTGTGCTTGCGAGTGTCGCGCTATTTCGCCCGACGCCCCGTCCCGGTTTCGGGATGCGGGATGGATAACCGGAGCCGAGGCCGGCGAGCAAGAAAATTGGACGATTAATCCTGCGTAAACATTTGAACTGCATGGAGCGACGACTTTTGCCTGCAAAGGGCGTGTGATGCTCGCTCGCGCGTGCAAATCGGCGCGGACGCCGATTTGCGCGGCTCTCCGCAGGGGGAGGGAACTAACTGCCTGCTAGCCGTCTTGTCCGGGGGGCTGCGACCGCGGTCGGTCGACAGGCTTGCCGGGCGGTTCGCGGCGGCGCGGCGGTTCTGAGGTTGGTTCTTCGACCGGGGCCGGTTCTGCCGCCGCCGGTGCGGGTGCCGGGGCCGGGTCGGGCGTCGTTGCGGTCGTGGTGACCGGCTGCGGTTGACGGCTGGGCTTCGGGGTCGCGGTTCGCTGGGTTGGCTCGGCGTTGGCCTCGCCGGAAGGCTGCTCGGGAGGGGGCGCGGGCTCGCTGGAAGGGCTTTCGCTCGTAACCTGGGTCACCGGGACCGAGGTCGGAGTCGTCTCAGCGGCGCTCGTCGGGGTCGTGCTCGTTCCAGCTTTCGCCTTCCTGTTCTTGCGGGCGTTGTCGCCCTTCGCCTTCGTTTTCGCTCCGCCGGGCTGACCGCCTGCGGTCCTTGGCGCCGCCGCGGCGTCGGCGGCGGGTTCGAGCGGGGGCGCGGCGGCGTCGTCTCGCAGGAGGATCGCCGCCACCCCGGCCAGGAGCAGCAGCGTCGCCAGGCCGGCGGCGAGCACTGGCCTGCGGCGTGGCGATCGGCCGCGCGCGGCCCTCGGTGCAGATCCAGCCGCAGCGACGGCGCCGGTGGGCCCGAGCGCCACTTCGGCCCCGACGACCTGCTCACTCCGACCGCTGGCGGCGGACGTGGCCGCCTCCGCCCTTGTCGCCGCGAGCAGGCTCGGTGGCGCCGCGATCGGGATCCAGGAACGGTAGGAGACGCCGGCCTCGCGCATCGCCTCGATTCCCAGCCGGCAGCGCTCGCAGTCGGCGAGATGGTCGTCGAGCCAGGTTGAGTCGGTGGATCCTGCCTCGAGCTGACCGTCTTCGCGCATCGCTATCAGGGGCAGCGCTCGCTCGCACTCCGGCGAGGGCGCCGCGATCGAAGCGAGGACCGTCCCCCGCAGCTCGTCGCTGAGGTTGATTCGCGCTCGGGAGATCAATTGGGCGACCGCGTTGTCGCTGGTGCCCATGATGGCGGCGGTCTCCCCGTAGGAGAGCTGGCCGAGCTCGCGCAGCGCCAGCGCCTCGCGCTGTCGCAGGGGCAGCCTCATGCTGGCGCCCGCGATCGCCTCCTGGCTGGGCTCGGCGGAAACCGGAGCCTCCGCCGGCAGCGGATGCTGGCGCCGCGGCATCAGGTCATGGCAGGCGCCATGCGTCGCGGCGAACAGGCTGGCACCGAAGGGCGCGTCGCTGTCCCCCGTTCGCGACAGTCTCCGCGTCTCGAGGAAAGCCTTCTCGACGGCCTCGGCGGCGTCCGTCTCGGAGCCGGCGATCCTGTAGGCGAGATTGAATGCGACCTCGATCTCGTCTGTCGCGTTCACTGCGCCCATCGCCTGGACGCTACTCGCCTGCCGAGCGACTCCGGTGCAAATCGGGCTCGAGGACTCGCATTCCCGCCGTTTTGCTGGACGTATGTTCGACAGGCGGGCTGGATCTCAGCACCGTGCGAGCGGACCGCTCTCTCAGCTTGCGCCAGCGGCGGCGGCGATCTCGGTGTATGCCGCGGCCGGATCGCCCCCTCCGAACACCGCCGAGCCGGCGACGAACAGCGAGGCACCGGCTGCTGCGATCGGGCCCGCCGTGGTCGCGTCGATGCCGCCGTCGACCTCGATCGCCGCCTCGCCTGCCAGCGGCGCCAGGCGCGAGACCTTGTCCGGCGAGCCCGCGATGAACGCCTGCCCGCCCCAGCCGGGGTTGACCGTCATGCAGAGCACGATGTCCGCGTAGCCGCGCAGCTCGGTCACCGCCTCGACCGGAGTGCCGGGGTTGATCGCCACCCCGGCCAGGCAGCCCAGCTCGCGAATGGCGCCCAGGGTCCGGTTCGCGTGCGGCGTCGCCTCCTCGTGGATCGTGATCGAATCGGCGCCGGCCTCGGCGAAGGCCTCGATCTGGCGCTCGGGGGCGTCGATCATCAGGTGGACATCGAGGACGCCGCCGGCGTCGTGGACCCGGTCGGCGATCGAGGACGCGACCAGGGGCCCGACGGTGATCGGCGGCACGAAGTGCCCGTCCATCACGTCGAAGTGGATCACCCGTGCCCCGGCCGCCATCACCTCGTCGACCTGCGAGCCGAGCCGCGAGAAGTCTGCGGAGAGGACCGAGGGCGCAACCCGCGGCTCGGCCAGCAGCTCTTTCATCCGTGCGCTCATACGTGCTTCAGCATCGAGTCGCCGCACATCTGGCAGTTCATGTCCTCGCTGGTGCTCATCCGGGCGATCGTCTGGTGCTCACCGCAGTTGGGGCACTGCGAGACCAGCTCGAAGCGGCGCAGACAGTACACGCAGCGGAAGCGGCCCGGGAGCTGGGTCGGACGCAGCCAGGGCTCGTTGCAGCCGGGGCACTTGGCACGTTGCAGCATCCCTATCGCCTGCCCTCCTCGTTCATCGCTCCCCATCATCCCTTCTCAACCGGCAGATGAAGAAGCCGGTCGTGCGATCGCGGTCGGGACGCAGCTGCAGGCAGCGCGGATCGTGCGGGGAGGCGAGGTCTGGAGCGAGCGCGCCGAGGTCTTCGACGGTGAGCGACGGCACCTCCCCTGCCGCCGCCGCATCGAGCAACGCCGCGACCCGCTCCTCGCCCTCGCGACGTGAGATCGTGCAAGTCGAGTAGACGAGCGTCCCACCCGGCCGCAGCGCCGTCGCCGCTTTCTCCAGGAGGCTGTGCTGGAGGCCGGCCAGCCGCTCGATCGTGCGCGGCGACTTGCGCCAGCGGGCGTCCGGCCGCGACGCCAGGGCGCCCAGGTCCGAGCAGGGGGCGTCGAGCAGGACGCGGTCGAATCCGGGCGCCATCGGCGTCTGGGCTGCGTCGAGCTCTGCCACCGTGACGCTGCGCAGGCCGAGCCGAACCGCCTGCGCCGCCACTTCGGCCGCCCTTTCCGGGTCCAGCTCGACCGAGATCGTCTCGCCGCGGTCGCCCATCCGCGCCGCGATCTGGCCGGTCTTTATGCCCGGCCCGGCGCAGAGGTCGAGCACGTGCTCGCCCGGCTGGGGATCGAGCACCTCGACCACCGCGGCCGAGCCTCGGCTCTGTGGGGTCAACCGGCCCGCCTCGACCAGCTCGGCGACCACCGCCCCGGTGCGGCCGACGACCGCGATCGTCTCCGCGGCGGCGAGCGGCCAGGGCGCCTCGGGGATCCGCGCCTCGACCCCGGCCTCCCGCAACCGCGCCAGCACCGCCTCGCGGTCGGTACGGAGGGTGTTGACCCGCAGCCCGACCTCGGCCGGCTCGTTGCAGGCGGCAAGCAGCGGACGCGCGTTCTCGGCACCGAGCTCCTGCCACCACAGCCGCGCCAGCCAGAGCGGCGCCGAGTGGGCGACGGCGGCGCCCTCGGGCGTCGAGTCGTCGCCGAGCAGGTCGGCGGCGAGGGCGGTGCGCTCCCGCGTCGCCCGTCGCAACACCGCGTTGACCAGCCCGGCAGCGTGGCCGGCCCCGGCGGTCTTGACCAGCTCGACGGCCTGGTCGACGGCGGCGTGGTCGGGCGTCCCGTCGGCGAACAGCAGCTCGAAGAGGCCGAGGCGGAGCGCCGCCAAGACGGGCGGGTCGAGCAGCCGCAGCGAACGCTCGGCGAGGCGTTCGATCGCGGCATCGGCGGTGCCGCGGCGCTGCACGGCTCCGTAGGCGAGACGCTGCGCCTGGGCCCGCTCGCGTCCGTCCAGCCCCAGCTCGTCGGCGGCCGAGCGGAACGCGCGCTCGGTGCGGGCCTCTTCCTCGAACGTCGCCCGCATCGTCGCGAAGGCGAGGGCGCGAGCGGGCGCGACGCGGTCCGAGCTCACGGAGCCGGGACCGGATGGCCGCGCAGGTACGCGTCGGCCGCCATCGGCCTGCCCCCTGGCGGCTGCACGACCTCCAGCCGCAGCGCCCCGCGGCCGCATCCGAGCAGCAACGCCCCCCACTCGGCTCGGACCTCGCCTGTCTTGACCTCGACCTCGACGGCGCGGGCCCGCCGCACCCCCAGCCTCTCCTGGCCGCCGAGATCGAGGTAGGCGCCGATGTGCGGCGTCAGCGCCCGCACCGTTCGAGCCAGCTCGGTCGCGGGTCGGGTCGGGTCGAGGCGGCGCTCGGCCGGGTCGATCTTCTCGGCGTAGGTTGCGGCGTCCTCCTCCTGCTCCTCGAGCTCGAGTTCGCCGGCCTCCTCGCGGTCGAGCGCCTGGACCAACAGCTCGCCGCCAAGCGCCGCCAGCTTCTCCGAGAGGCTCGCGAAATCGTCCTCCGGGCCGATCGGCAGCTCCTCGCGGAGAGCGACCGGGCCGGAGTCGAGGCCGGCGGTGAGCCGCATCACGCAGACGCCGGTGCGCTCGTCCCCGGCCATGATCGCCCGCTCGATCGGCGCAGCCCCGCGCCAGCGCGGCAAAAGCGAGGGATGGACGTTGAGGAGCGGCAGCTCGGACAGCAACGGCTCGCGGATCATCTGGCCGAAGGCGCAGACGACGGCGGCCTCTGGGCGAAGGCCGCGAAGCCGCTCCAGGGCGGCCGGGTCGTTGACGTCCTCGGCCTGCAGCAGCTCGATCCCCAGCTCGCGCGCCGCATCTGCCGCGGGGGGCGAGCCGCTGCGGCGGCCCCGCCCCTTCGGTCGATCGGGCGGGGTCACGACCAGCCGCGGACGGTGCCGCGAGTCGGCCAGGCGACGGAGGACCGTCGCGGCGAAGTCCGAGGTTCCGAGGTAGACGGTTCTCACGCGTCGGTGCGAGGCTCGCGGTGCTCCTCGTCGCCCTGGTCGTCCAGATCGGACGGCGGCGCGTAGGTGCCCCCTTCGCGCAGCGCCCGCAAGGCGCCCTTGCGCTGCTCGCGCGGGGCGCGGTCGAGGATCAGCACGCCGTCGAGGTGGTCGAGCTCGTGCTGGAGAATGCGGGCCTCGAGGCCCGAGGCCTCGATCGTCACCGCGTCCCCCTCGATGTCGAGGCCGCCGAAGCGCGCGTGGAGAGGGCGCTCTACGTCCATCGACACTCCGGGCAAGCTGAGGCAGCCCTCCTCGGCGACGACCGCCTCGTCGGAGAGCCACTCGACCGTCGGGTTGACCAGGGCGCGCGGCTCGGAATCCGGGCCTGCCTGGAAGACCAGGACCCGTCGCAGGATGCCGACCTGCGTAGCGGCGAGCCCAACCCCCATCCCGTCGCGCATGATCCCAATCATCCGCTCGACCTCCGCCCGCAGCTGCGACCCGACATCGGAGACCGGCGAGGCGACGCTCTTGAGGACGGGATCGCCGAACTTGACGACCTGCGCCAGCGCCGCTTCCCGGCGCTCCACGAGCCTCGCTTCGAGCGCCTCGCGCTCGCTCTGCTCGGCCCCGACGGCCCCCTCGTCACTCATTGGATCGATTGTATGGATCGGGTCAGTGCGGGCGACGCGCTGGGGATCGACGCTACTCAGCCGAGCGAGCGGCGGCGGCGCGCACGCAACCAGGTTTCTGCGCCCGCCCCAGCGAATATCGCCACCGGCACACTCACGGCGATCATTGCCAATCCGCCGTACCCCTCTACGTCCAGGGTCGCACCCACCCAGGCCAAAAGCACGAGAACCAGCACGACAAAAGCCTTCGCTCCCACATGTCGCTCATCTTACGCACTGGCCTCCCCGAACAGCCAAAAGAGCAACGCGATCAAGGCGCCGAAGAACATTCCTTCACGCCAGCCGTCGATTTCCCATTCGATTCCGCATGATGCCCCTATTCGCACGGCGGCCTCTGTGAGAACCCCACCGATCACAGCCACGGTGCCAATATCGGTCAGCCCCAGGCGGTCGTCGGAGAGGTGGGCAATGCCCGCGGCGATGACAGGTCGAAGCTCCATCTCCCAATAAGGGCGGGCAGGGCGGAACTCTCCCCCTACTCGACAAGCCTCCTACTGCGGGTCCACATCCACCCCGGTCGCGACGCCGCGCAGTGAGCGGTCGGCGGCGAGGCGCTCGACCGCGGCGCCGACCGCGGCGACGGTGGCTTCGCGCTCGTCGGTCTTCATCAGGAGGCGGCGGCGGTGGCGGTTGCGGACGCGGAACATCGGCGCCGGGCCGAGCAGTTCGGTGCCCGCCGGCAGGTGCTCGCCGAGCAGGGCGGCGAGCTTTGAGGCAGCCTGGTCGAGGCGCTGCTCGGCCTCTGCCCGCAGCACGATCCGGACCAGGCTGGAGAAGGGCGGGTAGTGAAGCAGGCGCCGCCGCTCGATCTCCTCGCCGAGGAAGCCGGTGGCGTCGTGGTGGGCGGCGCGGAGGATGCTCGGCGCCTGCGGCGCCAGCGTCTGCACGAGCACCTTCCCCCCCGCCTCGCCGCGGCCGCTGCGCCCGGCCAGCTGGGTGACCATCGCGAAGGTGCGCTCGGAGGCGCGGAAGTCGGGGAAGCGCAGGGTCGCGTCGGCGTCGACGATCGCGCTCAGCGTCACCTCGGGGAAGTCGTGGCCCTTGGCGACCATCTGGGTGCCGACGAGGACGCCCGAGTCCGCCTCGCCGAAGCCGGCAAGGATGCGGGCGTGGGCGCCGCGACCGGCGGCGACATCGGAGTCGAGCCGGAAGACCGGCATCGGGTCGAGGCGTTCGGCCAGCAGCGCCTCGACCTGCTCGCTGCCGACCCCGCCCTGGGAGAGGGTCGTCGAGCGGCACTGCGGGCAGGCGCTCGGCAGCTGCTCGGCGTGGGCGCAGTGGTGGCAGACGAGGCGGCCCGCGTGGCGGTGGACGATCAAGGAGACGTCGCAATCCGGGCAGCCCCAGTGGTGCCCGCAGGAGCGGCAGGTGAGCCAGGGGGCGAAGCCGCGGCGGTTGACCATCACGATCGCCTTGGCGCCTTTGCGGCGAACCTCGCCGAGCGCCTCCCAGGTAGCGGGATGCAGCGGGCCCGCGCGCCGATCGCCGTCGCGCATGTCGAGGACCTCGACCGGCGGCATAGGGCGACCGTCCACCCGCCGGGGCAGCTCGACGTGCGGCAGCTCCAGCCACGACTCCGGTCGCGGCGTCGCGGTGCCGGCGACCAGGACCGCACCCGCTTCGGCGGCCCGGCGCCTCGCCACCGTGCGGGCGTCGTAGCAGGGGTCGCCTTCCTGCTTGTAGGAGGGGTCGTGCTCCTCGTCGATCGCGATCAGGCCGAGGTCGCGAACCGGCGCGAAGACGGCCGAGCGGGGGCCGACGCAGACCCTCGCCTCGCCGTCGCGCAGGCGCCGCCACTCGTCGTAGCGCTCGCCCGGCGAGAGGGCCGAGTGCAGCACCGCGACGCCATCGCCGAGGCGCGCCCGGAAGCGCGCCACCGCCTGCGGCGCCAGGCCGATCTCCGGCACGAGGACGATCGCGCCCCTCCCCCTGGCCAGGGCCGCTTCGACCGCGGCCAGGTAGACCTCGGTCTTGCCCGAGCCGGTGACGCCGTGCAGGAGCAGGCTGCGTGGAGCGCCGTGCTCGCCGTCGAGCGCGGCGACGATCTCGCCGACCGCCCGCTCCTGCTCCTCGAGTAACGGCGGACGGCCCCGCGTCGCCCCGACCTCGGACTCGCCGGGCCGCCGCCGCAGCCGCGAGCTGCGGGTGGCGATCAGCCCCCGCTGCTCGAGCCGGCGCAGCACCTGGCGGTCGGCGCCGACCGCCGCCGCCAGCTCCGCCGCGGACATCTCGCCCGAGCCCAGCGCCTCCAGGACGGCCCGCTGGCGCGCTCCGAGGCGCCCCCCCGTGGCCAGGGCCTCCTCGCCGGCGGCGGTGATCTCCGCCCGCAGCTCGGACCGACTCCGCACCCGCTGCCCGCCGGCGCCGGTTCCGGGCGGCAGCACCAGCTGCAGGCCGCGGGCCGGGGTCGAGCAGTACTCGCGCGCGACCCAGAGCCCGAGCCCGACCAGCTCGGCCGGGGCGCCGGCCTCGAGCGCCTCCAGCGGCTCGACGAGGCGGTCGGGCGGCAGCTCCGAGTGCTCGGCCAGCTCGACGACCACCCCCAGCGCCCGGCGGTGCCCGAACGGCACCCGCACCACGCTGCCCACCCCCAGGTCGGCCATCGCCTCCGGCAGGCGGTAGTCGAACGGCCCGCGCAGGGCGCGGGCGGTGGTCAGCGGCTCAACCTTGGCGATCACCCGGCCACGGTATGGCGGGCAGCGGACGGCCGGATATCCTGCCGCCGATGGGCCTCAACCTCAGCCCCGGCGAGCGCGTGATCTTCGAGGGTCATCCCTCGTGGCGGGCGATCCTCGGCTTCTACCTGAAGGGGATCGTGGTCGCAGCGCTGGCCGGGCTCGTGGTCGCGCTGTTCGGTGAGGGCGGCGGCACCGTCTTCCTCGTCGTCCTCGTCGTGATCGGACTCACCGTCCTGATCGGCTTCGTCAAACGCGTCGCGACCACCTACACGATCACCGACCGTCGCCTCAACATCAAGCGCGGCATCGTCTCCCGCGAGGTCCAGGAGACGCGTCTGGAGCGGGTCCAGAACGTCAATTACCGCCAGTCGGTGTACCAGCGGATCATGCAAATCGGCGACGTCGACTTCGACACCGCCGCCACCGACGACTACAACTTCGTCTTCGCCGGAGTAGCCGACCCCGAGATCGTCGTCCACCGCGTCGATCAAGCTACGGGCGCTGCGTCGGCCGGTACGCACGGGCTGGGCGAGGCCCAGCCGCCAAGTTAGGCCGGAGTTCCGGCGGTAACCCCTGCGGCCGCCCGCAAAGCCTCGGCACGGTCGGTCCGCTCCCAGGTGAAGCCCTCGTCCTCCCTGCCGAAATGCCCGTATGCCGCCGTTTTCTGGAAGATCGGGCGGTGCAGGTCGAGGTAGCCGCGGAAGGCGCCCGGCCGCAGGTCGAACTCGGCTTCGACGAGCTGCGAGATCTGGCTGTCCGGGAGCTTGCCGGTGCCGAAGGTCTCGACCATGAGGGAGACCGGGTGCGCGACCCCGATCGCGTAGGCGACCTGGACCTCGCAACGCTGCGCCAGCCCGGCCGAAACGACGTTCTTGGCGACGTGGCGCGCGGCGTAGGCGGCCGAGCGGTCGACCTTGGACGGGTCCTTGCCGGAGAAGGCGCCGCCGCCGTGGCGGGCCATGCCGCCGTAGGTGTCGACGATGATCTTGCGGCCGGTGAGGCCGGCGTCGCCGACCGGGCCGCCGATCACGAACTTGCCGGTCGGGTTGACGAGGAAGCTGCCCCGCAGCGCGCCCTCCTCGTACATGTCGGGGGCCTCAGCGCCGAGCACGGGCAGCACCACGCTCTCCCAGAGATCGCCCTTGATCTTCTCCTGCGATTCGACCTCCTCCGCGTGCTGGGTGGAGATCAGGAGCTTTTCGACCTTGACCGGGCGGCCGTCGGCGTAGCGGACCGAGACCTGCGTCTTGCCGTCGGGCCCGAGGTAGTCGAGGCTGCCGTCCTTGCGAACCGCGGCGAGGCGTTCGGCGAGCCGGTGCGCGATCTGGATCGGCATCGGCATCAGCGCCTCCGTCTCGTCGGTGGCGTAGCCGAACATCATTCCCTGGTCGCCGGCGCCGGCGACGTCGAGCTCGTCGTCGTCGCTGGGGTCGACCCTGGTCTCCAGCGCGTGGTCGACGCCCTGGGCGATGTCGGGCGACTGCTCGTCGAGCGAGACGATGACCGAGATGTGGTCGCAGTTGTAGCCGTAGTCGCCGTGGTCGTAGCCGATCTTGCGGATCGTCTCGCGGACGATCTCCGGGACGTTGAGGTGGACGTCGGTGGAGATCTCGCCCGAGACGACCGCCATGCCGGTGTTGACCAGGGACTCGCAGGCAACGCGGCCCTCCGGATCGCCCGCCATCACGGCGTCGAGGACGGCGTCGGAGATCTGGTCGCAGACCTTGTCGGGGTGACCCTCGGTCACCGACTCCGACGTGAACAGGTACTCCCCCTCGGCAAGCGGCTCGTTGGTTGGCATACCGGAAGCGTATCGGCGCGCTCTGCCACGCGCGTCACCGGCGTTGGCGGCGCGTGTGGGGCACGTAATCGATGATCAACGGCACGCCCTCGAGGCCGTAGGTCTCGCGCAGCCGGTTCTCCAGGTGATAGGCCCAGTCGCGGACGATCAGGCGGCGGTCGTTGACCTGGATCGCGATCCGCGGCGGGCTCTCCCCCACCTGCGCCGCGTAGTAGAGGCGCAAGCGCTTGCCGCGCCGCGACGGGGGCGGCGTCTTGGCGACGACGTCGTTGACGAACCGGTTCAGCTCCGGGGTCGGAATCCGCTCGGCGGCGCGGTCGGCCAGTTCCAGCGCCTTCGGCAGCAGCTTCGGCACGTTGCGGCCGCGCAGTGCCGAGCAGGTGACGACGGCCGGGCGCAGGCGCAGCTTGCGCTCGACCCGGGCCCGGGCGTCGTCGACGTCGGTCGCGCTCACGTCCCACTTGTTCAGCACCAGCAACGTCGCGCAGCCCGCCCGCATCGCCAGCTCGGCGACCCGCAGGTCTTCGGCCGTGACCCCCTCGGAGGCGTCGCAGACGACGATCGCCACGTCGGCCCGCTCGACCGCCAGCTCGGTTCGCAGCTGCGCGTAGTGGTCGACCGTGCCGGCGACCTTGGCGCGCCGGCGCAGGCCGGCGGTGTCGACCAGGCGCACCGGCCGCCCCTCCACCTCCAGGTCGGTGTCGATCGCGTCGCGGGTCGTGCCGGCCCGCTCGGAGACGATCGTCCGCTCGTCCCGCAGGAAGGCGTTGACGAGGGAGGACTTGCCGACGTTGGGGCGCCCGATCACGGCGATGCCGACCCGCTCGGAGCCCCCCGGCTGCGGCGGGCGGTCGCCGAGCGACTCCACCACCCTGTCGAGCAGGTCGCCGCTGCCGAGTCCGTGCGTGGCGGAGACGGCGAGCGGGTCGCCGAGGCCGAGCTGGTGGAACTCGGCGGTCAGGTGCTCCTCGCCAGGGCGGTCGACTTTGTTGACGACGACCAGGACCGGCGCGTCGCCGGCTCGCAGGGTCGCTGCCAGCTCCAGGTCGCCGGCCCGCACCCCGGCGCGGCCGTCGACCACCAGCAGGATCGCGTCGGCCTCGGCGATCCCGATCCGGGCCTGCCGCCGCACGTCCTCCGCCAGCTCGTCGGGGTCGGCGAGGTCGATGCCGCCGGTGTCGAGCAGCTCGAAGGCGACGCCGTTCCACTCGCAAAGCACTCGCTTGCGGTCGCGGGTGACCCCCGCCTCGGCGTGGGTGACCGCCTCGCGCCCGCCGGCGAGACGGTTGACCAGGGTGCTCTTGCCGACGTTGGGGAAGCCGACGACGGCGACGGTCGGCAGCTCGCTCACGCCAGTCCCCGCTCGCGGGCGAGGTTCACGATCCGAGACACGACTTCGTCGGGCGAGAGCCCGGTGGTGTCGATCTCGACCGCGTCGGGCGCCGCCCGCAGGGCGCTGTGCTCGCGGGTCCGGTCGCGCTCGTCGCGCTGCCGCTGCGCCGCCAGCACCGCCTCCTCGTCCTCGCCGGTCTCGGCGGCCCGGCGCCGGGCGCGCTCGTCGGCCGAGGCGGTGAGGAAGACCTTCAGCGGCGCCTCGGGACTGACCACGGTGCCGATGTCGCGACCCTCGGCGACGTAGCGCCCGGCGGCGATCATGCGCCGCTGCTGCGCCACCATCGCCTCGCGCACGCCGGGATGGACGGAGACGCGGGAGGACGCCTCGGTCACGCGCGGCGCGCGGATCGCCTCGCCGACCTCGCGCCCGTCCAGCTCGACGCGCTCGCCGTCGAGCCCGATCCGCAGCGAGCGCGCGAGCGCGGCCATCGCGTCGCCGTCCTCCAGGTCGGCGTCGCGCTCCAGCCCGGCCAGCGCCACGCAGCGGTACATCGCCCCGGAGTCGAGGTAGGTGAAGCCGAGCGCCGCTGCCACCGCACGGGCGACCGTGGACTTGCCGGCCCCGGCGGGGCCGTCGATCGCGATGACCATGGCAGGCAGGCTATGGCTCAGCGCGAGAGCGAGGCGAGGTCGGCCTCGAAGCCGGGGTAGCTGACGACGGCGGCGTCCATGCCGCGTACCTCGACGCCCTCGCGCGAGGCGAGCCCGGCGACCGCGCCAATCATCGCGATCCGGTGGTCCCCATGGGAATCGACCTCGCCGCCGCGCAGGCCGCCGCCTCCTTGTATCCGCATCCCGTCCTCGCTGGTCTCGACCTCGGCGCCGAGCGCGGTCAGGGCTGCCGCCACCGTGGCGATGCGGTCGCTCTCCTTGCGCCGCAGCTCGGCGGCGTCGCGGATCGTCGTCTCCCCCTCGGCGAAGCAGGCCGCGAGCGCGACCAGCGGCAGCTCGTCGATCGCCAGCGGAATCTCGGCGCCGCCCACCTCGGCGCCGCGCAGCGCCGCCGAGCGCACCCGGATCCGCCCGCTCGGCTCTCCCCCCCGTTCGCCCGCGATCTCGACCTCGACCTCGGCTCCCATCCGCTCCAAGATCGCGAGCAGGCCGGTTCGGGTCGGATTCAGCCCGACCCCGTGCAGCTCGACCTCGCTGCCCGGGACGAGCAGCGCGGCGACGAGGAAAAAGGCGGCTGAGGAGAAGTCGGCGGGGACGACGATCTCGCCCGGCTCCAGCAGTGCCGCCGGCCGCACGGCAACGGCGCCGTCGGCGCGCTCGACCTCGGCGCCGGCCGCGGCCAGCATCCGCTCGCTGTGGTCGCGCGTCGGCAGCGGCTCGACGATCCGCGTCTCGCCCTCGGCGAGCAGGCCGGCGAAGAGCAGGCAGGACTTGACCTGGGCGCTGGCGACCGGCAGCTCGTAGGCGATGCCCCGCAGCGGCGCGCCCTCGATCCGCAGCGGCGGCAGGCGGTCCTCACGACAGCTCAACCGCGCGCCCATCGCTCGCAGCGGCTCCGCGACGCGATCGACCGGGCGGCGGCGGATCGAGTCGTCGCCGTCGAGCGTCCAGGCGCCGGTTTCCTGCCCCGCCAGCCAGCCCGGCAGCAGCCGCAGCAGGGTGCCGGCGTTGCCGACGTCGATCGACGCCTCGGCTGCTGCCCGCAGCCCAACTCCGCGCACCTGGATCGAGGGCTCGATCGCGCCGGCGCCGGCCCCGTCGACCTCCGCCCCGAGTGCCTGCACCGCAGCCAGGGTCGAGCGGGTATCGGCCGAGTCGAGGTAGCCCTCGATCGCCGTCTCGCCCTCCCCCATCGCGGCGATCAGCGCCGCCCGGTGGGAGACCGACTTGTCCGGCGGCGGCCGCAGCGAGCCGCGCAGCGGACCGGCGGGGTCGAAGCGGGTCGCCACCGGCGCTAAGCGCCCTCGCCGAGCGCCGTCGCCGAGTGACCCTGCTCGGTGACCAGGGCCACAGCCCGCTCGGCTTGCTCGTCGCCGGTGACCCAGAGGGAGATCGCGCCCGACTGCATGTCGGCGGCCGGGTGCAGCGCCATGTCCTCGATGTTGACGCCGGCGTTGCCCAGCGCCAGGGCCAGCTCGGCGACTATCCCGGGCCGATTCGGCACGACGATGCGGACCTCGCGCAGCGGCCCGGCCCCCGGTTCGGTCTCCAGCAGGCGCTGCCGATCGGCGCCGGCGGCGGCGTGCCAGGCGGTGACGGCCTCGGACGCGCCGGCCTCGATCAGCTCCCTCGCCTCGCGCAGGCGGACGATCGTCTCCTCGATGGCGGCGGCGATCGCCTCGCTGTTGGCGCTGAAGATGTCGCCCCAGATCGCCGGATTCGAGCCCGCCACCCGGGTCGCGTCGCGGAAGCTCGGACCGGCTTCGGGCATCCGCTCGGAGTCGCGGGTCAGCTCGCCGGCGGCCTGGCCGGCGAGGACGTTGGCGAGCACGTGCGGAAGGTGGCTGACCGTCGCCATCAAGCGATCGTGTGCCTCGGGGTCGATTGCCTGCGGGCGGGCGCCGAGGTCGGAGACGAGGCGCTGCAGGCGGTCGTAGAGGATGCCGCTGGAGCGCTCTGTCGGCGTCAGGTACCAGCGGGCCCCCTCGAAGAGGTCGGCGCGGGCGTTCTGCACGCCGGCGGTCTCGGCGCCGGCAAGCGGGTGGCCGCCGATGAAGCGCTCGTCGCTCCCGAGCGCGGCGACGAGCTGGCGCTTGGTCGAGCCGGCGTCGGTGACCACCGTCTCCGGGCCGCTCGCCTCCAGCGCCGCGGCGACCAGCTCCGGCAGCACCGAGACCGGCGAGGCGCAGAAGACCACGTCCGCGCCGGCGCAGGCCTCGCCGACCGAATCCGCCGTGCGGTCGACCGCTCCCAGCTCGACCGCCCGCTCCAGCGTCGCCCGCCGGGGCCCCCAGCCGACCACCTCGCAGCCGAGCCGCTGCCGCGCCGCGAGCCCGATCGAGCCGCCGATCAGGCCGACGCCGAGGACGGCTGCCCTCATGCGCCGCGCCGCGCCCGCACCGCCGCCGCCAGCCGCTCCAGCACGCCGACGGTCTCCTCCCAGTCGATGCAGGGATCGGTGATCGACTGCCCGTAGGTGAGCGAGTCGACGTCGCCGGGGCCGAGCTCCTGCCGGCCCTCGACCAGGAAGGACTCCAGCATGACGCCGACGATCGCCGCGTTGCCGGCGGCGATCTGGTCGCCGATCTGGCCCGCGGCGGCGATCTGCTGCTCGGGGTCCTTGGCGCTGTTGTCGTGGGAGGCGTCGATCACGACGCGCTCCGCCAGGCCGGCCGCCCTCAGCATCTCCAGCGCCG
>DASVWY010000109.1:0-3181 GCA_036392975.1 Solirubrobacterales bacterium
GGGGGGGGGGGGGGGGGGGTCGAGCACGCCCACGCCCGCAGCGCCCCCCCTCCCCCCGCGACAGGACCCGCGGTCGCAAACGCCTCTCGTCGTCTTCGTCGGCAAGCTGATCGTCTCGAAGGGAGTCGACCTTCTGATTGCGGCGTGGCCGCTCGTCCGGGCGAAGCATCCGAACCCGCGGTTGCAGATCGCCGGCTACGGCGAGTACGAGCAGGGCCTGCGCAGACTGCTGAAGGCGCTGGACGCGGGAGATCTGGCGGGCGCTCGCGAGGTCGCTCAGCTGGGCCGGGGTCTGGAGGGCGGTCCCGAGGAACCACTGCCGATTCTCTCCGCCTTCCTGGCCGACCCGCCCACCGGTTACGTCGAGGCCGCCCGCGGGATCGCCTCGTCCGTGGAGTTCATCGGGCGCCTCGAGCACGACGAGGTGGCGGAGCTGCTGCCGGACGCCGAGGCGCTGGTGATGCCGAGCACCTTCCCGGAGGCGTTCGGGATGGTCGCCGCCGAGGCCGCTGCCTGCGGGGCGCTGCCGATCTCCGCCGGCCACTCGGGCATGCGCGAGGTCTCGCGCGAGCTGGCGGCGGCGCTGCCGCCGGAGGTCGGCGCCCTGACCTCGTTCCCGGTCGAACCGGGGGCCGTCGAGGCGATCGCCGCGCAGCTGAACGCCTGGCTGGCTCTGCCGGAGGCGGACCGAGCCGCCGCCCGCGAGGCGCTGGTGGCCACCTCCCGCCGGCTCTGGAGCTGGGAGGGCGTCGCGCGCGGCGTGTTGGCCGCCTCGACCGGCCGCCCGGCCGATCTGGCGGTCCCTCAGTAGCGCGCCTGAAGGGGTGGGGCGACTTTCCGGTGCTATAGACCCTGAAAGTCGCCCCACCCCTTGTGCCAAGCGTCACCTGAGGCTGAAAGCCTCCCGCCGCCGCTTCAATAGAATGCCCGCCCGCCGATGCTGGGCCGCCTGCCGATAGCGAAGATGCTCGTCGCCACCCTCGCCTTGACGGCGGTGATCTCGCTGATCATGGTGCCGATCAACTGGAACGGCGAGGGGGCATCCACCGCGGCCGGACCGATCGACACCCTGCTCGACGTGATGATCGTCCTCTCGGCCTTCGTCTTCTCGCTGGTGATGGTGATGCTCTTCTACGCGCTGTGGAAGTTCAAAGCCAAGCCGGGCGACGAGTCCGACGGCGAGCCGATCCACGGCAACACCCGGCTCGAGGTCGCCTGGACCGTGATCCCGACGATCATCGTCCTCTTCGGCGCCGGCTACAGCTGGGCGGTCCTCGCCGACATCGAGGAGACGTCCGAGAAGCCGCCGCTCAAGGTCCAGGTCTTCTCGCAGCAGTTCGCTTGGAGCTTCGGCTACCCGGGCAAGGGCGAGGCCTGGTCGGAGGGCGAGCTGCACGTCCCGCTCGACCGCCAGGTCCACTTCAAGATGCACGCGCTGGACGTCATCCACTCCTTCTGGGTGCCCGAGTGGCGGATCAAGAAGGACAACGTGCCGGGGATCACGACGACGGCGATCGTGACGCCCAACAAGCCCGGCACCTACCAGCTGATCTGCACCGAGCTTTGCGGCTTCGGCCACGCGACGATGCGGGCCAAAGTCGTGGTCGAGCCGCCCGCCGAGTTCCGCAAATGGGTCGCCGGCCTCGAGCAGAAAGTGCCGGCGCCCCTGATGGAGGCGGTTGTCCAGGACACCGCGGCCGATCCGATTGGCGTCGGGGCCGGGGGGGCATAATGGAGAAGCAGATGGCCAGGGAGTCGATCATCTGATGGTGGCTGCGATCAAGCGTCCGGGATGGATTCGCGGAGCGCTAGGCATGGTGCTGGCGGCGGCCTTCGGTTTCGGCCTCGTCGTCGTCCTGCGCGAGATCTCGGGCCTGCCGATCTGGCAGACGGAGCAGACCGGCTACCCGCACATCGTCGTGCCGCTGGTCACCGGCCCGCTCGGCTTCCTTGCCGGCTTCGGCTGCTTCGACTACTGGCTGCGCTGGGCGGTCGGGATGCCGACGATCCCCGACGACCACTCCCAGCACGGCGCCACGAGCTGGAGGGACTACTTCAGGTTCAACACCGATCACAAGGTGATCGGCATCCAGTACGTCGTCACCACCTTCGTCTTCTTCTTCATCGGCGGCCTAATGGCGATGATGATCCGCGCCGAGCTGGCCCAACCGGGCGCCCAGATCGTCGACGCCTCGACCTTCAACGGGCTCTTCTCCACCCACGCGGTGCTGATGATCTTCGTCTTCGTGATCCCGGTCTTCGCCGGGCTCGCCAACTACGTCCTGCCGCTGATGATCGGCGCCCCGGACATGGCCTTCCCGCGCCTCAACGCGCTCAGCTTCTGGATGCTGCCGATCGCCGGGGTGCTCTTCATCGGCAGCTTCCTCGCCCCCGGCGGCGCCTTCGACACCGGCTGGACCGGCTACGCGCCGCTCTCGACGGGCGCACCGTTAGGCCAATCGTTCTTCAACCTCGGCGTGCAATTCGCCGGCGCCTCCTCGATCGCGACCGCGCTCAACTTCCTGGTCACGATCATCACCATGCGTGCGCCCGGGATGAACTTCTGGCGCATGCCGTTGCTGGTCTGGGCCAACCTCTCGACCTCGCTGCTGGTCGTCGCGGCGACGCCCTTCATCGCCGGCGTCCAGTTCATGGTCCTCTTCGACCGCGCGATCGGCACCCAGTTCTTCGAGTTCGCCGGCGGCGGCGACGTCGTCAGCTACCAGCACATCTTCTGGTTCTACTCGCACCCGGCCGTCTACATCATGATGCTGCCGGGCTTCGGGATCATCTCCGAGGTCATCTCGACCCATGCCCGCAAACCGATCTTCGGCTACCGGCTGATGGCGCTGGCGCTGATCGGGATCGTCGTCCTCAGCTACTCGGTCTGGGCGCACCACATGTTCGTCGCCGGCATGTTCAGCTGGCTGCGGGTGCCGATGATGATCACGACCCTGCTGATCGCGGTGCCGACCGGGATCAAGATCTTCTCCTGGCTGGCGACGCTGTTCAACAGCGTCCTCCACCTGCGAAGTACGGCGATGCTGTTCAGCCTCGGGTTCATCGTCACGTTCGTGATCGGCGGCATCTCGGGCGTGATGCTGGGGATGATCCCGATCGACATCCACGTCTCCGACACGTACTTCGTCGTCGCGCACATCCACTTCGTGCTCTTCGGCGG
>DASVWY010000110.1:0-2075 GCA_036392975.1 Solirubrobacterales bacterium
GAGGCCAAAGTGATCGCCTCCGGCGGGGTCGGGAGCCTGGCCGACCTCGAGGCGCTGGCGCAGCTAACCGCACCGAACGTAGAGGGCGCAATCGTCGGCCGCGCCCTCTACGAGCGCAAGTTCACGGTCGCGGAGGCAATCGCGGCGCTCGGGCAGAGGCCATCCCGGTAGGGGTGGAACGTCTTGTACTTAAGTGGAACCCCTGCCGGGATGGCCTAGCCTCTGGCCATGGTTCTGAAACGCGTCATCCCCTGCCTCGACGTGGACGCCGGTCGCGTCGTCAAGGGGACCAACTTCGTCGGCCTGCGCGACGCGGGGGATCCGGTCGAGCTGGCCGAGCGCTACGACGCCGAGGGCGCTGACGAGCTGGTCTTCCTCGACATCACCGCCTCGCACGAACGACGCGAGACGATCGTCGAGCTCGCCCGGCGCACGGCCGACAACGTCTTCATCCCCTTCACGATCGGCGGCGGCATCCGCTCGGTGCAGGACGCGCAGGCGGTCCTCGATGCAGGGGCCGACAAGGTCTCGGTCAACTCGGCGGCGCTCGATCGACCCGAGCTGCTGGGCGAGCTGGCCGACCACTTCGGGGCGCAGTGCGTGGTGATCGCGATCGACGCGAAGCGCGATGGCGAGGGCTGGGGCGTCTACGTGCACGGGGGGCGAAAGCCGGTCGAGGGTCGCGATGCCGTGTCCTGGGCAGAAGAGGCGGTCGAGCGCGGGGCGGGGGAGGTGCTGCTGACCAGCATGGACCGCGACGGCACCAACGACGGCTACGACATCGAGTTGACCCGGGCGGTCGCCGAGGCCGTCTCGGTACCGGTGATCGCCTCCGGCGGCGCCGGCACGCTCGATCACCTGAGCGAGGCGATCGACGCCGGCCACGCCGACGCCGTCCTCTGCGCCTCGATCTTCCACTACGGCACCTACCGGGTCCGCGACGCGAAGCGGCATCTGGCCGATGCCGGCATCCCGGTGCGAGCGTAGGCTCCGCGACATGCCCGCGGTGCCGATCGACAACCTCGGCGAGGCGCTGCACGCCGCCTACCCGGAGCTGGCAGCGGTTCGCGAGGTCGCCGGGGGGAAGCCCGTCTACCTGGTCGGCGGAGCCGTCCGCGACCTGCTGTTGGGACAGGGGCGCACCGACATCGACCTGGTGGTGGAGGGCGATGCTGTCGCGCTGGCCACGCGCCTTGGCGCCGAGATCGTCGAGCACGAGCGCTTCGCCACGGCAAAGGCACACCTCGACGGCCACGAGCTGGATATCGCGGCCGCCCGCACCGAGACCTATCCGCACCCGGGCGCGCTGCCGGAGGTGGAGCCGACGGCGGGCATCGCTGCGGACCTCTCTCGCCGCGACTTCACGATCAACGCGATGGCGATCCCGCTGCGGCGGGATCCGGAGCTGATCGACCCTCACCGCGGACGCGAGGATCTCGAAGCCGGCCTGCTGCGGGTCCTGCATTCGGGCTCCTTCGACGACGACCCGACCCGGGCGCTGCGCGCCGCCCGCTACGCCGCCCGCTTCGGCTTCGAGCTCGAGCCCGAAACGGCGACCCTGCTGGGTCAGGCTGACCTGCGCACGGTGTCGGCCGACCGCCGCGACGCCGAGCTGCTGCGATTGGCGGGCGAGGTTGAGGCCGTGCGCGGATTCGCCCTCCTCGCCGATTGGGGATTGGTGAAACCGCATCGGAGCGGACTGGAGCTCGCCGGCCGGGTGGCGGGGCTGCTCTCGGAGCCACCGTGGTCGAAGATCGCCGATCGCGACCGCACGGTGCTCGCCGCGGCGCTTGGTCCCTGGGGCGAAGCCGAACAGGTGGGCGCAACGCGTCCGGGGCGGCCGTCGGAGGCGGTCGAACTGGCCCGCCGACTCAGCGCCGTCGAGCTGGTCCTGGCGCGCGCGCTCGGGGCCGACTGGCTGGACCGCTACCTGACCGAGTGGAGATCGGTCCGGCTCGAGATCGACGGCGAGGACCTGATTGCCGCCGGCGTCTCGCAGGGGCCGGCGCTCGGGCGTGGGCTGGCGGAGGCGCTGCGGCGCAAGCTCGACGGTGAGATAGACGGGCGCCAGCAGG
>DASVWY010000111.1:0-2535 GCA_036392975.1 Solirubrobacterales bacterium
ACGTCGCCGCCCCCACCGAACGAACCGATCGAAGGCGCCTTGGGAACCGTGACGCCAAACGAAACGGGGACGATGCTCACCATCAGCGGAGGCAAACTCGTGAACAACTCGTTCGGCGCGCCGGGAGTCAACGGCTGCGGCGGGCTCTTCTCGTTCCTCGTCAACCCCTTCGTCAACTCGATCGTCGGCCTGCCGTCTCCGGCCGGCACCAATACGGCGATCCTCGAAGGCAAACTGCAGGACGCCTTTGCGGCAGCCGTGAAAGCGAGCGAACCGTAAACAAGCGAATGCAGCTGCGATAGCCGCAGTCGCTCGAGTGCCCGCCGCGGAAGCGGCGGGCACTCGGGTTCGCAAGCGGGCTACTCCGCCAGCAGTGGCAGCAGCGCTTCGAGCTTGACCTCGGTCTCGGCCAGCTCGGCCTCGGGGTCGGAGCCGGCGACGACGCCGACACCGGCGTAGAGGTGGGCGTCGCGGTCGCGGAGGAGGGCGCTGCGGAGGGCTACGCAGAACTCGCCGTCCTCGGTGGCGTCCATCCAGCCGACCGGGCCGGCGTACCAGCCGCGGTCCATCCGCTCCAGGTCGGCGATCGCCGATGCGGCGGCGGGCCAAGGCTCGCCCCCCACGGCGGGGGTCGGGTGCAGGAGACCCGCAAGCTCGACCGCCGAGTGCGATTCGGCCAGCTGGGCGAGGATCGGGGTCGCCAGGTGCTGGATGTTGGCGACCTTGATCAGCTCCGGCTCCTCGGCGGTCTCGACCCAGACCGCGTGCGGCCGCAGGGTGCGGACGATCCGCTCGGCGACGATCCGCTGCTCGCGCCGGTTCTTGTCGCTGCGCAGGAGCTGCTCGCCGAGATGGTCGTCGACGGCGGGGTCGGAGCTGCGGCGGGTCGAGCCGGCCAGGGCCACGGTCGAGGCGCCGGCGCCGGAGCGGCGAACCAGCAGCTCCGGGCTGGCGCCGAGGAAGGCCGCCTCCGGGGTGCCGCAGCAGAAGCAGAAGCAGGACGGGAACTGCTCGCGCAGGCCGCCGAAGATCGCCGCCGGGTCGTGCGCGGAGGCGGCCTTGACAGTGACCTCACGCGCCAGGACGACCTTGCTCAGCTCGCCACGCCCGATCCGCTCGGTCGCCACCGCGACCGCTCGCTCGAACTCGCCGGGCGGGTGGACGCTGCGGATTTCGGGCCGGTCGGTGAGGTTGGGATCGAGCAGCGGCAGCGGCTCGTTTCGCAATCCTGCCAGCCGGGCGCCGATCCGCTCCAGCACCCGCTCGGCGCCGTCGCCGGAGGCGAGGACGAGGTTGACGGTCAGGAAGGCGGTTCCGTCCTGACGGCACAGCGACAGCTCGGGCAGGGCCATCGAGGCGGGGGCAAACGAGGACCATTGCGGCGCCGCGGCGCCCTCGGGGTCGAAGGCGAAGCCGCCTGTCCAAACCGTGCCGGCGCCGGCGGGCAGTCCGGGCGGCTCGTCAACGATCGCGCCTTCGCGGAGTCGCGAACACTCGCTTGCCACGTCCTCGAAGCGTCGCGGCCCCCGCGAAGTCGCCTCGTGCGCGATCCCCACCGCCGCCAGCGCAAACCCACGATCCGGCTGCTCCCAGCAGAACCAGCGATCAGAGGCCAAGCGTGAGGCAAAGACCACAGCGCAGGGATCGTCGCAATCGACCGGCGCAGTGAAGCTGACGAGGGTTCGCTTTTTGCGGGAGAGGGCGCGCTCGACACCCTCCCGCAGGCGGTCGAGGAGCTGCTCAGTCGCCGCCGCGAGCAATGGCAATCTCGCCCGTCCTCACCATTTCGATCAGGCCGTGGGGGCGGATCATCCGCTCGAAGGCCTCGATCTTGTCGGCCGAGCCGGTCACCTCGATCGTCATCGTGCGGCGAGCGACGTCGACGATCTTGGCCCGGAAGATCTCGGCGAACTGGATGATCTCGGCCCGGTTCTCAACCGCGGCCGAGACTTTGAACATCGCCATCTCGCGGGCGACCGTCTCCTCCGGCTCCATGTCGCGGATCTTCAGCACGTTGACCAGCTTGTGCAGCTGCTTGGTCACCTGGTCGATCGGGTGGACGGCGCCGTCGAGGGTGAGCGTGATTCGGGAGATGCTGGGGTCGTCGGTGGGGCCCACCGCGAGGGTGTCGATGTTGAAGCCGCGGCGGGAGAAGAGACCGGCGATCCGCGCCAGCACGCCCGGTTTGTTCTCGACCAGGATCGAGAGGATGTGCTTGCGCCCGCTCAGCTGCCCGGGCACGTGCAGGTCCTCGAGTTTGACCAGCTGCGGAGTCCCGGCCTCCATCAGCCCACAACCTTCGGCGCCTCGACCATGTCGCGCGCCGCCTGTCCCGGCGGGATCATCGGATAGCAGTTCTCCTCCTGGGCGACGCGCACGTCGAGCAGGACCGGCCCGTCCGTATCCAGCGCCTTGACCATCGTCTCCTCGAGGTCGTCGGCGCTCTCGCAGCGCATGCCGGTGGCGCCGAACGCCTCCGCCAGCTTCACCCAGTCGGGGCTGGGCCCCATTTCGACCGAGCTGTAGCGGCGGTCC
>DASVWY010000112.1:0-3362 GCA_036392975.1 Solirubrobacterales bacterium
GCCCGGCGCCGTCGCCGAGATCGCCGGCGACCGCCTGCAGGCCCGTGTCGCCCGCGCCTACAAGCGCTACAAGCACGGCCCGGGTGCCTTCAAGCTCGACCTCGCGGTCGAGGGCGGGGTGCCCTGGACCGACCCCGACACGCGCCGCGCCGGCACGGTCCACGTAATCGGCTCCTTCGAGGAGTTGGTCGCGGCCGAGCGCGACGTCAACCGCGGCCGGATGCCGGAGCGGCCCTTCGTCCTGGTCGGCCAGCAGTACCTCGCCGATCCAAGCCGCTCGGTCGGCGACGTCCATCCCGTCTGGACCTACGCCCACGTCCCGCGTGGCTACCCAGGCGACGCGGGCGACGCGATCCTCCAGCAGATCGAACGCTTCGCGCCCGGCCTGCGCGAGCGGATTGTCGCCCGCCATGTCCGCTCGACCGCCGACACCGCCTCCTTCAACCCGAACTACGTCGGCGGCGACATCCTCACCGGCGCCAACACCCCACGCCAGATCGTCGCCCGCCCCCGCCTCGCCGTCGACCCCTACAGCACCGGCATCCCGGGCGTCTTCATCTGTTCCGCCGCCACCCCGCCCGGTGCCGGCGCCCACGGCATGTGCGGCTACAACGCCGCCCAGTCGGCCCTGCGCCAGCTCGAACGGGCCAGTTGACCGCCTTCCGGTGTTCCTTTTGTCCCCGTAGCCGAGATTTCGAACACCGGAGCGCCTCAGCGGCCTGGGTCGGTCCAGCTGGTGGTGTCGAGGCGGACGCCGTCGGCGAACTGCTCCGGCTCGGCGAGGACGTGCTCGGCGACGTCGGCGCAGGGGGCAACCCAGAGGTCCTGGCGACGCGAGGCGTCGACGATCCGGTCGAGGAGTTCACCCAGCCGCTCCTCGCCGAGCCAGTCGAGCATGAAGGGATGGAGGACGGTCGTCATGTAGCCGCCCTCGGCGGCGAGAGTCGCCAGCTCCCGGTCGAGGAAGGCGACGAAGGCCGCCGGGTCGAGCGGGTCCGGGGAGCCGGTCATCCGCTCGCGGACCGAGGCCAGCGCGGGCAGCACACAGGTGGCGTCGACGTGGCGCCACTGGAACGGCAGCAGGGCGACGCCGTCCTGATGCCCGGCGCCCTGTCCGGCGGGGGAGCAGTAGCGCAGCCCTGCTTCGCGCAGCGCCTCGACACCGCCGGGGCCGAGACCCCCGCCCGGTGGCCGCAGCCCGGCCAGGTCGAGGTCGAGCGCCCCGAGGGCGGCGGCGCCCCGCGCCAGGTTCTCGGCCTGATCGGCCGCCGATAGGTCACCCCACTGCTCGTGGCGCCAGGCGTGGTAGGCGACCTCGTGGCCGCGGGTGGAGATCTCGCGCAGGGCGTCGGGGTAGAGCTCTGCGTTCAGGCCCTCGACGAAGAAGGTGGCGGCGAGGCTGTGCCCGTCGAGGGCGTCGAGGATGGCGGGAAGGCCCTGCTCCACCGTGCGGTGCGGCTCCCGGGGCGCGTCCGGATCGACCGCCCCCAGCTCGATCTCCGCCGCCTCGCCGAGGTTGTCGAAGCTGAGGCTGAGGGCGCCGCGGGCGCCGTTCGGCCAGGTCGCCGCGCTCACGACTCCTCGCGCAGCGCCGGGCTCCAGCGTTCCGGTTCGAGGCGAGCCCGCTCGCGCGCCCAGCTGAAGTGGTGGCGCGCCGAAGCCAGCAGGATCGGGAAGTTGAGCAGGCCGGCGACGGCGAAGCGGCGGGCGCCTGCCCGGTTGGCGGCGGGCAGGCTGAGGGCGCTGCAGACGAGCCAGAACCAGAGCACGGCGTTGTAGGCGGGCAGCTGGTCCTCGCGCAGGCCCTCTGCTTCGTCGAGCATCGGCAGGCCGTTGTGCAGCGACCAGGGCCAGGCCCTGAAATGGACGGCGACTCCGGCGGCGCCGATCCCGGCGCCGAAGGCGGTCAGCTGCCGCGCCCGCTCGCCGTCGCCGAAGGCAGCGGCGAGCATCAGCGGGAAGTAGGCGCCCCACATCGCGAGGGCGCCGCGGCGGCCGAGGAACGGCTCGAAGACGAGCCCGACGCCGGCCCGGGTCTCGAAGGCGTTGTGGGCGAGCAGGCCAAGCGTCGAGCCGGCGGCCAGCAACTTCCTCATCGACCCTCGCCGATCCGGTTGGAGACGGTGCCGATCCCGTCGATCTCCAGCTCGACCGTCTGCCCGGGCTGGATCCAGCGGTCCAGCTCGAGCCCGCAGCACCCTGGCATCGTCCCGGTCGAGATCACGTCGCCCGGCTCGAGGCGCTCGCCGGCAGCGGCGTAGGCGAGCATCTCGCCGACGTCGTGGGCGGGCTCGGCGGTGCCCCCCTCGCACCAGACCTCGCCGTCGACCCGGACGCAGCCCTTCGCCGTGCGCCAGTCCGGCAGCTCGTCGGCGCTGAGGACGTCAGGGCCGATCGAGTTGGCGAAGGTCTTCGACTTCACCGCCGGCCCGAACACGCCGTGGCGGGCCTCCTCGGCCTGCACCTCGCGGGCGCTCCAATCGTTGAGCACGAACCAGCCGCCGATCGCCTCGCGCGCCTCGGCCGGCGTCGGATCGGCCAGCGGCCGGGCGAGGACGAAGGCCAGCTCCAGCTCGAAGTCGAGGTAGCGGGTGTGCGAGGGCCACGGCATCTCCTCGCCGTCGGCCAGCATCGCGGCGTGGTTGCCGACGTAGAAGGCGGGGACTTCGTAGAAGCGCTTGTTCGGCTTGAAGGGCGGGAAGGTTCGACGGGTGAGCCGCTCGTAGGCGGCGGCGACCCGCTGCACCGGCGGCGGGAAGAAGCGCTTGACCAGCATCCGTGCCGAGCCCTCGTAATGCGACTCCCAAAGGCTGAAGGCGCGCAGCGAGCGCGCCTCGAAGGGGAGCCCTGCCTGCGCTGGGTCGGCTGCGACGCTCCCGTCGTCCGCGACGGCGTCGAGCAGCCCCTCGACCGCCGCCCGCGCCTCGCCCCCGCCGGCGAGCAGCGCCACCACGTCGCGCCGTGCGGCCTCCGCGATTTCCGACCCTCCGTCGCCTAGCTGCGAGTCAGCCGCCCGCGGCAGCGAGACCCAGCGCTCTCGGGCTGGGTCGGCGACGATGACTCCCTCGGCCGTCCTTCGTAGTTTCACCCGCGGCGATTCTGCCATGCGGCAGGCCCGCAGGTGCGATCCTCGCGCCGCGTTCCGGTGTGACTTATCCGCCTATATGAGGGATAAGTCACACCGGAAGCCTCCGTAGAATCGATCCCCTTGCCCGAACCGGCCGGTTCGGGCCTTTTGCATGCCATGAGCCTTCGCCCACTGATCGAGATCGCCGCTGAGAACGAGCGGCTGCACGCGCTTGCGGGGCGCGTGCACGATGCCGCGGCTGGCGGCGATACCGCCACCGTGCGCGCCTCGGCGA
>DASVWY010000113.1:0-8247 GCA_036392975.1 Solirubrobacterales bacterium
GCGGAGACCGGGGAAAGCCTCACCGCGCCCTGCAACGACTGGCTCTTCAGGGTCGATCCGCCGGCCGCGCTCCTGACCCAGCACCAGATCGAATGCATCTCGATCGTGAAGCGCATCCGCTGGTTGGAGCGCCGCGTCAAGGCGAAGAAGCGGCGGCTGTCTCGAGCTCGCAGCCGGGCGACGCGGCGGGTCCTCAGGCGGGAAGTCCGCCGCAAGAAGAGAGCTCTGAAAAAAGCCAGGCAGCTGGCGGCGGGCTGCTCCTAACGGCAGGCGAGTGTCTCAATCTGGCGGCGCGCCCTGCCGATGCCTTGTGCGATGAACGCCGCCAACGAGCACGTGTTCGCGCACGGGATGCAGGACACGCGGGAAACCTTCGCGGCCTGGAACGGGCGCCCCTGGTCGGTGCTGGGCGCCTGGACCTGGCTCAGCCTCGCGATCGCGCTCGTCCTGCTGGGTGCTGTCTGGTTCGTGGCCGGGCTGCTGACGCCCGACATCACCCCGATCCACATGGCCGGGTTGACCGAGTCGACGTCGCCCGCCGACATGCTGCCGATTCTCTGGCGCAACTCGCTGGTCCTCGCCCTGCACGGCACCGCTTGCGTCGCCGGCTTCATCGCCGGCGCCTCGATGCCGATCGCCGCCGCCCAGCGCCGCGGCCTCTCGCGTTGGATCCACCTCAAGGCGGCCCAGTTCGCGATCCTCTTCGTCGCCGCGGTCACCCTCTTCTCGCTCTGCACCCAGGCCCTCTACCTCGGCTTTCAGGGGTCCACCATCGCCTACCAGCTCGAGATCTCCCACGCGACGTTGATCCTCAGCGTCCTCCCCCACGCGATCCCCGAGCTGACGGCGCTTTTCCTGCCGCTCGCGGCCTGGCTGATCGCCAGCCGCCGCGGCGAGTGGAACCAGTTGCTCGCCGCCACCTTCATCACGGTTCTGCTCGCGGTCCCCGTCCTGGTGGTCGCGGCGACGGTCGAGGTCTACCTCTGGCCCCGCCTGCTGGAGGCGCTCTCTCCGGCCTTTTGAGCGGCAGGGATACCAACGGACGGCCGGCTTGTGCGACCCTGGTAGGGGGAGAGGCAGGGAGTCTCATAAAGGAGAGCGACCGTGTCGAAAAGCAACAAGCCCAGGCAGCGTCTCGATAGGCGGATCGAGAACTCGATCAAAGACGAGATTCGGATCGACCTGCTGCGCATTCTCAGTGAGCGTCCGGCAACGCCTCGAGAGCTGGCGGAGGCCCTCGGGGAGGAGCCTGGCTATGTCCTCAACCATGTCGTCGAGCTGTGGGCGGACAACTGCATCGAGGTGGTCGTGGAGGAGGAGGCCGGTGGCGATGAGGCCGATCGGCGCTACCGCACTGCCCCCCCTTTCTTCGTCGACGACTGGGAGGCCCAGGAACTTTCCCGGGCCGACCGCGAACAGCTCTCGGTCGCGGTTCTGCAGGGAATCGTCACCGAGGCGCTGGGGGCGCGGCGCACGGGCAGCCTCGATTCCCGTCACGACGCCCACTTGAGCTACAAAGCCTTGAAGCTCGACGACCGGGGCTGGCGCGAATTCGTCGCCCTGCTGCTGCGAACACTGAAGGAAGCCGAAACGATCGAGGAGAGCAGCCGCGACAGGCTGGGCCTCACCGGCGAGGAGGGCTTCGAAGCCGTCGTCGCCTTGATGGGCTACGAACGCAGCCAAAGCCGCGCGGCCTGACGCGCCGCGCGGTACCGACATAGCCTTCGGCGATGGCTCGCCGGCAGCGGATCCGCCTCGTCCACTGGAAGCCGGAGGAGGTCGCCGAGCGTGCGGCTCGGCTGCAGGCGGAGGGCTACGAGGTCGACGGCCGGGTGCCGGGAACGAGCATCGGCGTCAAGGAGCTGCGTGAGGATCCACCGGCGGCTTTCGTCATCGACCTCAGCAGGCTCCCGTCGCATGGCCGCGAGGTCGCCTACGCGCTGCGGCACTCGAAGGCGCTTCGCCCGCTCCCGATCGTCTTCGTGGGCGGGGTGGAGGACAAGGTCGCTCCGATCCGGGCCGCGCTGCCGGATGCCACCTTCACCACCTGGGAGAGGGCCGGTGCTGACCTGCGGCGGGCGATAGAGCGTCCGCCACGCGACCCGGTCGTGCCGCAGTCGGACTCGGGTCCGCGCTCCGGCAGGCCGCTGGCGCAGAAGCTGGGGATAAAGGAGGGGATGACCGTCGTCCTGCTGAACGCGCCGGCGGGTGTCGAGCGGACGCTCGGGCCGTTGCCGCCGGGCGCGAGCCTTCGGGCCGGCAGCCGGGGCCGCCGCGAGATGACGCTGTGGTTCGTCACCGCGCGGGCGGTATTCGAACGTCGCCTCGCCGGTGTCGCCAAGGCGGTGGGGGAGGGGACGCTGTGGATGGCCTGGCCGAAGCGCTCCTCGGGCGTCGATACCGACCTCAGCGAGGACGCGATCCGCGAGGTTGCGCTGCCCGCCGGCCTGGTCGACACCAAGGTCTGCGCGATCGACGACACCTGGTCCGGCCTGCGGCTGACCCGGCGCCGTTCATAAGATCGCTGTCGATGGCCGCTTACGACCCGAAGCAGATCGAGCGCCGCTGGCAGCAAGTATGGGCCGAGGAGCGCACCTGGGAGGTGGCGAATCCGGGCCAGCCCGGCTACGACGGCGAGAAGCCGAAGTCCTACGTGCTGGAGATGCTGCCCTATCCGTCGGGCGAGCCCCACGTCGGCCACCTCAAGTGCTACGCGGTCGGCGACGCGATCGCCCATTTCCACCGTCGCCACGGCTTCGAGGTGATCCACCCGATGGGCTACGACGCCTTCGGCCTGCCGGCCGAGAACAACGCGATCAAGACCGGCGAGCCGCCGCGCGAGGCGACCGAGCGCTCGATCGAGTCCTTCCGCCGCCAGTTCCGCGAGTGGGGAATCTCGGTCGACTGGTCGCGGGAGCTCGGGACCCACACGCCCGAGTACTACCGCTGGACCCAGTGGATCTTCCTGCAGCTGTTCGAGCGCGGCCTCGCCTACCGCGACGAGGCGCCGGTGCAGTGGTGCCCGGTGGACGCCACCGTGCTCGCCAACGAGCAGGTCGTCGATGGGCGCTGCGAGCGCTGCGGCACTCCGGTCGAGCAGCGGCGCCTCGAGCAGTGGTTCTTCAAGATCACCGACTACGCCGACCGCCTCCTGGCCGACTTCGAGGCGCTCGAGTCCTGGCCCGAGCACGTCCTCACCATGCAGCGCAACTGGATCGGTCGTTCCGAGGGGGCCGAGGTCGTCTTCCGCTGCGAGGAGCTCGACCTCGACTTCCCCGTTTTCACGACCCGGCCCGACACCCTCTTCGGCGCCACCTTCTTCGTCCTCGCGCCCGAGCACCCCGAGCTGGAGCGTCTGGTCGCCGGCACGCCGGCCGAGGCCGCGGTGCGCGAGTACGTCAATGACGTCGCCCGCGAGTCGGCCGAGGAGCGAGGCGACGAAGATCGGCCCAAGACCGGTGTGCCGCTCGGCCGCAGCGTCGTCAACCCGGTCAACGGCGAGGAGATCCCGATGTTCGTCGCCGACTACGTGCTGATGGAGTACGGCACCGGCGCGATCATGGCGGTGCCCGCCCACGACACGCGCGACTACGAGTTCGCCAAGGCATTCGAGCTGCCGATTCGTCGCGTGATCGAGGGCGAGGACCCCGAGACGGCGCGCGACGACGCTGGCTTGCCCTATCCGGGTGACGGGCCGATGACCGGCTCCGGCCGCTTCGACGGCAGCGACAACCGCGAG
The DNA here is from genome assembly GCA_036392975.1 of Solirubrobacterales bacterium. Taxonomy (GTDB): domain Bacteria; phylum Actinomycetota; class Thermoleophilia; order Solirubrobacterales; family 70-9; genus VRUE01. The sequence goes on from DASVWY010000113.1 coordinate 3,740, forward strand.
GCCTACGAGGAGATTGTCGAGTGGTTGACCTCCGAGGGACGCGGCCGCTCCGCCGTCAATTACCGCCTGCGCGACTGGCTGGTCTCGCGGCAGCGCTACTGGGGCGCGCCGATCCCGGTCGTTTACTGCGAGGAGTGCGGGATCGTTCCCGTCCCCGACGATCAGCTGCCGGTGGAGTTGCCGGTGGTTGACGACTACGCGCCGCAGGGGCGCAGCCCGCTGGCGGCGGCCGAGGAGTGGGTGGCAACCGAGTGTCCGCGCTGCGACGGCCCGGCCCGCCGCGAGACCGACACCATGGACACCTTCGTCGACTCCTCCTGGTACTTCATCCGCTACCTCGACCCCCAGAACGAGCAAGCCGCCTGGGACCGCGCCGCCGCCGACCACTGGCTCCCCGTCGACCAGTACATCGGCGGCGTCGAGCACGCGATTCTGCACCTGATGTACGCGCGCTTCTTCACCAAGGCGCTCGCTGACCTCGGCCACCTCTCCGTGCAGGAGCCCTTCGCCAACCTCTTCACCCAGGGGATGATCACCCGCGACGGGGCGAAGATGTCGAAGTCGAAGGGCAACACGGTCAGCCCCGCCGAGTACGTCGAGCGCTACGGCGCCGACACCGCCCGCACCTACGTCTGCTTCATGGGCCCGCCGGAGCGCGGGGGCGACTGGTCTGACGAGGGCGTGGAGGGGGTCAACCGCTTCCTCTCCAGGCTCTGGCGCCTTTGCGAGGAGGTCGAAGGAAAGCCGGCGTCGGAGGTAGATGCCGGCGAGGGCGAGGCTCGGGACCTGCTCGCCAAGGCGCACTGGGCGATCGACAAGGCGAGCGCCGACTTCCGCCGTGGCTTCCAGTTCAACACCGCGATCGCGGCGGTGATGGAGTTGGTCAACGACGCCTACCGGGTCAAGGACGCCCTCTACGCCGACCCAGCCGGGACCGCGGTGGTCCGCTTCGCCACCGCCACCGCAGCCTCGCTGATCTTTCCCTTCGCACCGCATCTCGGTGCCGAGGTCTGGCAGCGGCTGCGTGGCGGACGGGTTTGGGAGGAGGCCTGGCCCGAAGCCGACCCGCGGCTGCTGAGCAGCGACACGGTGACGCTCGTGGTCCAGGTCAACGGCAAGTTGCGCGACCGGATCGAGGCCGCCGCCGATGCGCCGGAGTCGGAGCTGCTCGCGCTCGCACGCGCCAGCGAGAAGGTTCGGCGCCACCTCGACGGCAAGGAGGTCGTCAAGGAGGTCGTCGTGCCGGGCAAGCTGGTGAACCTGGTCGTCCGCTGAGGCGGCGGAGACCGGCGCATATCTGCGTCCACCGATCTGCTTGGTTTCCGCGACCTCAGCCCCACATCTGGTACAAAGCGGCCGCATGCTGGTCCGGCGCCTAGCGGATGCCCCCGTGGAGGAGTGGCACAAGCTCAGCTACCACGTCCTCATGGACGCGGGAGAGATGGGCGCCCGCAACATGTCCGTCACCTGGCTGCAGATCCCGGCCGGGACCGAGCAGACGCTGCGCTCCGACGAGGGTGCCGAGCAGGTCTACGTCGTCGTCAGCGGCGCCGGCACGATGTCGGTGGCCGGCGACACGCAGGACGTCGGCGAGGGCGACCTGATCCTCGTCCCGCCCGCTACGGACCACTCGATCGCCAACGACTCCGGCGAGACGCTGGGGTGCATCTCCGTCCAGTCGCCGCCCGTGGCCGCCGCCGAGCTGTACAGCGATCAGCTGGCCGAGGTCTCCGGCTACGACGACGAAGACTGACCTGAGTCGTTAGAGACTTTTTGCATCCCGCGCGCCACGCGTGCGTCGGGCCCTGGGAGCGTGGGCTCATGCCCGAGCTGAGCAGGTCGCAGGTGTTCGTCTACGGCGCGGTCGCGATTGCGCTGTTGCTGGTCGGGGCGCGGGCGATCCGGGCGGAGGGGAGCGGCGGAACTCCGGCGGTGGGGTTTGCCGGCGCCGGCCCGACGACCGCAGGCGGCGGGATCGAAATCGAGAGCGGCGGCTCCGACGTCGTCGTCGACGTGGCCGGGGCGGTGCGGCGGCCGGGTGTCTACCGGCTGCCGGCGGGCGCCCGGGTGATCGACGCGATCGAGCGGGCCGGCGGTGCTGAGGGCGGTGCTCTGCTCGAGGCGATCAACCGAGCGGCGCGGCTGAGCGACGGCCAGCAGGTCATGGTGCCGGCGGAGGGGACCGCTGGCGCGGGCGCTGTCGGCAGCGGCCTCTCGGCCGAATCCGGGCCGATCAGCCTCGGCAGCGCCACGATCGAACAGCTCGACACGATCGACGGGATCGGTCCGGTCACCGCCCAGAAGATCGTCGAATTCCGCGACCGGCACGGCGGCCTCGCCTCGGTCGACCAGCTCGACGAGGTGAGCGGGATCGGGCCGGCGACGATGGAGTCGCTGCGCGCCCGGCTCCAGCCCTGAGGGTGCCTCCGGTGCGAGGCAACCGGGCGCCGGCCGTACTGCTCGGCCTCGCGGTCGCCTCGGTGGTCGTCCTGGCGCTCGTCCACAGCGCCGAGCTCCGCGATCGCGCCGGGGAGGCGCTGGGGCGGGGAATGCCGGCGAGGGAGGCGGCGCTGGCCCGCGGTTTCGTGCTCGGAGACGACGAGGGAATCGATGCCCGCACGATCGATGACTTCCGTCGCGCCGGCCTGAGTCATTTGCTTGCGGTCTCGGGCCAAAACGTCGCCCTGCTCGCCCTGCTGGCGATGCCCCTTTTGGCGGCCTTTGGTCTGTCGCTGCGGGCTCGGCTTGGCTGGCTGCTGGGGCTGATCGTCGTCTACGTCGCGCTGGCCGGCGCTGGGCCCACGATCCAGCGGGCCGGCGTGATGGGAGCGCTGAGCGTGCTGGCGACCCTGTCCGGGCGCCGCGCCTCGCGCCTCTACGGGCTGATCGTCGCGGCGATCGTGACCCTTGCGATCGAACCGCGAATCGGCGCCGATGTCGGCTGGCAGCTCAGCTTCGCCGCCGTGCTGGGCATCCTTGCCTTGGCCGCGCCGCTGCGGCGCACCTTCGCGGCGTGGATCGGCCCCGGCGCTGTCCGACGCGCGCTGGCGGAGGGCGCGGCGCTGACGATCTCCGCCACGCTCGCCACGGCGCCGCTGATCGCCCACCACTTCGGCGAGCTCTCGACCACGACGCTGGTGGCAAACCTGCTCGTCGTGCCCGCGGTGGCTCCGGCGATGTGGCTGGGAATGCTGGCCGCGGCGGGCGGCCAGGTGCCAGGCTTCCCGCTGGAGGCGCTCAACTCGGTCAACGCCCTGCTGCTCGGCTACGTCGCCCAGATCGCCGCGTGGTGTGGGCGGCCGAACTGGGCATCGGTCGAGGTGCGGGTGGGGCCGATGAGCCTCGTCGCCTCCTATCTGGTCCTCGCGGCGGCAGCAGCAGCCGTCACGCGGCTGGCGAGACGTCGCCGCAGGCGGATTTCGCTGCCGGTCGCGCTGGCGTTGCTCGGCGTTGCTCTGGTCTGGGCTGGCGGCGGCGAGCCGAGGACGCTAGGTCCGCCGGGGGCGGGGCTGCGCGTGGCGGTCCTCGACGTCGGGCAGGGGGACGCGATCCTGCTGCAGCCGGCGAGCGGATCTGCCGTCCTGGTCGACACGGGCCCTCCTGGCGCCGACGTCGCAGCCAAGCTGCGTGCCGCCGGCGTGGAGAGGCTCGGCGCCGCAATCGTCAGCCACGACCAGGCCGATCACGTCGGCGGTCTCGCCGAGCTGTCGCGCGAGATGCCGATCGGAACCCTGCTCTACGCGGTCGCCAGTCGGCGCACCCTCGCCACGGCGCGGGCCGCCGGAGCGGTCCCGCGTGGTCTTGCCGCCGGCAGCGAGCTGCGCTCGGGTCCCCTGCGGCTCGAGGTGCTCTGGCCGCCGCGGGAGCTGCTCGACGGGTCGCACCGCAGCGAGGATCCGAACGGGCTCTCGCTGGTCCTGCTGCTGCGCTGGCATGGCTTCTCGATGCTGCTGCCCGGCGATGCCGAGGCCGAGGCGGTTCCGCTCGACCCCGGCCCGGTCGACGTGCTCAAGGTCGCCCACCACGGCAGCGAGGACGCTGGCCTCGACGGCCTCCTCGATCGCATCGGGCCCGCCGTCGCGGTGATCTCGGTCGGCGAGGACAACCCCTTCGGTCACCCAACCGCCGCGACTATGGCGACGCTTGCCGAGCACCGCATCCGCCGCTTCCGGACCGATCGCGACGGCACGGTGGTCCTCCAGATCGGTCGCCGCTCGTTCCGGGTGGGGGCCGACGGGTGAGCGCCCTGGCTCAACGAATCTACGAATCGTTTTTGGGGCTTTTGCCGCCCGGGGCTACGGTCGGCGCCGCAGGCGTCGATGGCCGTATTGGTGATCCATAAGCGCCTACAGCCCGGGGCACGCCATCCCGCACTGCCGAGCCTGCTCGGCGAGGGATTGCCCGAGCGGCTGCGGAGCACATCGATCGCGCTGCTGGGAATAGTCGCGGCCGTCGGGCTCGGCATCGTCGGCTTCGCACTCCAGCTCGGGTTCCCGCTGATCGCCAGC
>DASVWY010000114.1:0-2398 GCA_036392975.1 Solirubrobacterales bacterium
CGTGGCGACGGCCGCAATTGAGGCAGTAGCGCTGGTCGGGCGCCAGCGCAGCCCCGCACTCGCGACATGGTTCCACCTGAGTCGCCTGCTGAAATGCCTGGCCCTCGCTCATGCCGGGCCCTGACCGGAGAGGGTCGGGAATTGGGTCACGGTGATGGCAGCCCCGCGCGGGTCGCCGATGAAGTAGATGTTGTAGGCGACGTCCTTGCCGTTGGCCTTGAGCGGTTCGATCGCGCCGCGCCCGGCGGCGACGATCTCCTCGTCCCTGCGCGCGATCGCGTAGAGCAGTAGCCGGTCGAGGTCCTCGCCGCTGCGGTTGAGCGCATCGCCGCCGGCGGCGATGCCGGTGTAGGGGTCGCCCTCGAGCTCCGGCTCGCTGACAGATACCTCGGGTGGAGCCCCGGAGAAGCTGGCGTCGCTGGCGCCGACCCTGACCTCGACCGAGGCAGGCTTGCCGGTTGCCAGGATCTGGTCGTGCACCCAGGCGACCTCGCCGCCGGCCGGGACGGCGGGGATCGCGGCAAGCGCCGGCTCGATCCCCGGGATGTCGTTGCGGTAGACGCTGCGGCCCTTGGCGTCGAGGACGTCGACAAGGATCGGCACATCCACCAGGTCGCGGGCGGACTCGTTGCGGACCTCGACGACGACCGCGCTGCCGTTGGCGTCGCTGAGAAGGGTCGTGTCCAGCACACGGACGTCCTTGCTCTGGGCGGCGATCCGGAGGCCCTTCTCCTGCACGACAGGCCCCAGCTCGGCGGCGATCTTGGCGCTCTTCTCCTGGGTCGATTCGCACCCCGTCGCGACCAGCGCCACCCCAGCGAGCGCCAGCGGCCAAACAGCCCGCCGACGGGTCGAAAAGTCGCGACATAGACGACAAATAGACCCCTCGGCGGTCACCCGAACGCGCCTCCGACGTACTCGCGGGTGCGCTGCTCGCGCGGGGCACCGAAGACCTGCTCGGCGGGGCCGTACTCGACCAGCTCCCCCAGGTACATGAAGCCGACGTGGTCGGCGATCCGCAGCGCCTGCTGCATGTTGTGGGTGACGATCACGACCGCCACCTCCTCGCGCAGCTTCAGGATCAGCTCCTCGATCACCTGGGTCGAGCGCGGGTCGAGGGCCGAGCAGGGCTCGTCGAGCAGCAGCACCTCCGGCCGCGCCGCCAGCGCCCGGGCGATGCAGAGCCGCTGCTGCTGACCGCCGGAGAGCCGCAGCGCCGGATGGTCGAGCGTCGCCCCCACCTCGTCCCAGAGCCCGGCCCGGACCAGGGCATCGCCAACGTGGTTGTAGAGGACGTCCTTCCCCGGCCGCCCCGAGCCCTGCTCGCGCAGGGCGTAGGCGACGTTGTCGAAGACGCTCATCGGGAACGGGTTCGGCTGCTGGAAGACCATGCTGACCCGCCGCCGCAGCGCCGTCACCTCGATCCGGTCGATGTCCTCGCCGTCGAGGCAGATGCGGCCGCTTCGGGTCGCCGTCGGCGTGATCTCGACCAGGCGATTGAGCGAGCGCAGCAGCGTCGTCTTGCCGCAGCCGGAGGGGCCGATCAAGGCCAGCACCTCGCCCTGGCGGACAGGCAGGGTCACCTGGTCGACGGCGATCTTCTCGCCGTAGGCGATCGTCACCGCCTCGGTCCTCATCCGCTCCACCTTCGGGCCGGTGGCCGGCTCGGGACGGCGGATCGGCGCGGCGAGGCCGATCGCGCCGGCGGTGGCGGGCGCGTGGCCGTTCCTCAGCGGCGCCTGCACGACGGTCGGCTCGCTGTCGACGACGATGCGCCGAACCGGCGGCGGCGGCGCCAGGACGACGTCGCGGGGGTCGCGCTGCTGCTCGTGCGCGGCACTCAGCGGGTCCACACGTCACCCCCTCTGCGGGCCAGTCGCGACACCGCCAAGTTGAGGACGATGACTATCAGCAGCAGGACGAAAGCGGCGAAATAAGCTTTCTCCGGCGCCAGCCCCTCGCCGGCCGGCGAGTTGTAGTAGACGTAGCTGGTCAGGGTGCTGCCGGTGCCGCGGAAGAGGCCGAAAAGGCTGCCGTCTGCGCCGTTTTGGATCTGCAGGGTGGCACCGAGCAGGACGACGACGATCGCGGTGTCGCCGGCGACGCGGCCCATGCCGAGGGCAGTACCGGTGCCGATCCCCGGTCGCGCTGCCGGAAGCAGCACGCGGCGGATCGTCGCCGCTTTGGTCTTGCCGAGCGCATAGGAAGCCTCGCGCACGTGCCCCGGGATCGAGTTCAGCGCCTCGCGGGTGGCGCCAACGACCAGGGGCAGCGCGATCAGCGACATCATCGAAGCGGCGGCAATGAAGGAGCGGCCGAGCACGGCGCCGCCTTCGGCGTCGAAGCTGAGGACGCCCAGCCACTGCTGCTGGAAGAAGACGAGGCCGAACATCGCCAG
>DASVWY010000115.1:0-2292 GCA_036392975.1 Solirubrobacterales bacterium
GGGCGCGCCGAAGCCCTCGAGCGACCGGACGATGAAGCCGGCGCGAAGCAGCCGGTCCGCGAGCCCGGCCCCGTCGCCGTCCGGCACGTCCGCATAGACGAAGTTGGCCTGCGAGGACACCGGGTCGAGCCCCTGGGCCGCGAGCCCCTGCCCGAGGAAGTCGCGCGCCGCGCGCGCGTGTCCAACGCGTTCGGCGATCTCCGCCTCGCAGTCGAGGGACGCGAGCGCCGCCTCCTGCGCCGCCGAGTTCACGTTGAAGATGGGCCGCACACGGGAGAGGGCATCCGCGATCTCGGGCGAGCCGAGCGCGTAGCCGATCCGAAGGCCGGCCAGGCCGTAGACCTTGCTGAAGGTGCGCAGTACGACCAGGTTGGGGAACTCGGCGAGCAGGTCGACGGTCGCGTCGGGGTCGTCGTCGGTCTGGAACTCGACGTAGGCCTCGTCGAGGGCGACCGTGACATGCTCGGGCAGGCGCTCGCAGAAGGCGGCGATCTGCGCCGCCGGCAGGTGGGTGCCGGTCGGGTTGTTCGGGTTGCAGACGAGGACCAGCTGCGTGGCGGCGGTCACCTCAGTCGCCATCGCGTCGAGGTCGTGGACCTCGCCGTCCGCGAGCGGGACACGAACCTCGCGGGCGCCGGTGAGCGCCGCCAGGTGCGGGTACATCGAGAAGGAGGGCCAGGCGTAGACGATCTCGGCCCCCGGCTCGCAGAGGGCCTCGGCGGCGGCGAGCAGGATCTCGCAGGAGCCGTTGCCGACGGCGACGCGGCCCGGCTCGGTCTCGTAGCGATCGGCGATCCGCTGCCGCAGCAGGGTGGCGCCAGGGTCGGGATAGCGGTTCATCGCGGCGGCGGCGCCGCGGATCGCATCGACGACCTTCGGGTGCGGCGGGAAGGGCGACTCGTTGGAGGCGAGCTGGGCGATCTCGCCGGAGGCGATCGCCTCCGGCGCCTGGCCGGTAGGAACGCCGGCCTGGTAACCCGGGATGCGGGCGAGCTTCTCCGCGAAGGTGACGGTCATGGGGCCATTGTGGAGGACGGCGCCGTTACTGGGCGGCGTGAAGGTCCGAGCGCAGTTCTTGGGTCGCGCCCAGATAGGCGTGCGCGGGTACGTGGCCGAACGGCGCGTAGTAGTGGACCATCGCCCGGATCACCCGCGGCATCGCGCCCGGCACGGGGATCTCCTGGCAGCAGAGCAACGGCACCGCGTCCAGCCCAGCGCCGCGCGCGGCCACGGCCGGAAACTCGGCGTCGAGGTCCATGGTTGTGGTGAAGAGGCAACTGACCAGCGCCTCCGGCTCGAGCGCGTTGCGCCCCAGCAGCTCCTGCATCAGCTCCGTCGTCGCCTCGACGATCGCATCCGCTTCGTTGGCGTCGGCCTGCACAGCGCCACGCACCGCGAACAGCCTCTGCTGCGTCCCGTCTGCACTCACACCCCGCATCTTCCCAAAGGGACGTGCCGTAAGGGACGTGCCGCAGCTTATGTACCACCGGCGGGCCCTAAGCTGCGGCACGTCCGGTCGCGCGTAGAAGTGCGATCTCCTCGTTGGTTAGGCGGCGGGCGTCGCCTTCGGCCAAGGGGCCGAGCTCGATTGGGCCGAAGCGGACTCGTTGCAAGGTCGCGACCTCGTTGCCGACGGCTTCGGCCATGCGGCGGACCTGGCGGTTGCGGCCCTCGCGGAGGACGATCTCGATCTGGCGCTTGCCGAGACGCCGCACTTCGGCCGGCGCGGTCGGGCCGTCCTCGAGCTCGACCCCGCTTGCAAGGCGTTTCAGGTCCTCCGCCGACGGCGGTCGCCGCAGCTCAACCCGGTAGGTCTTCGGCACTTCGTAACGGGGGTGGGTGAGGCGGTTCGCCAGCTCGCCGTCGTTCGTCAGCAAGAGCAGGCCGGTGGAGTCGGCGTCGAGACGACCGACCGGGTAGAGGCGCGCCTTCGAGGGCGCCAGCTCGACCACCGCGGTGCGTCCGCCCGGCTCGCGCGCGGTCGAGACAACACCGGCGGGCTTGTTGACCGCCCAGACCTCGCGCGCCTCCGGCGCCACGACGCCGCCGTCGATCCGCACGTCGTCCCCCTCCCCCACATCCCGCGCAGGATCGGTGACCACTTCGCCGTTCACCGTCACCCGCCCCGAAGCAATGACCTTCTCCGCGCGACGCCTCGAAGCTATTCCTCCGTGCGCGAGGAACTTGGCCAGCCTCAATAGGAGCCCATCCCGGCAGGGGTGGAACGTCTTGTACTTTTTCCGCTGCGAGGCCCGCGGACAGCCACAAACTGTCTTCGGAAAAAGTTAAGTG
>DASVWY010000116.1:0-9938 GCA_036392975.1 Solirubrobacterales bacterium
GGGCAGTGTCGGCGCGTCCGGATGCAATTTGTCGTTTGCGACGAAGATCGAGTGACTGCCGTCATCGGAGGCGCCACGCATCAGCAGTCGGTACTTGTTGGGAATCCGGTGCGGCGGTTTCGTCGTGGTCGAGGGCTCCAGTGCGGGTGACTCGCCGCAGTTCTCGCGCCGGTAGAGGTTCGGGTAGCCGGCGATCGCTCCCGGCACGAGCGGGGCCACCGAGTTGTGGCGCAGCCAAGCCTGGCAGAGGTCGGCCGAGAAGCCTTGGAAGTCGTTTTCGAAGTTGTCCAGCTGAACCGGGATTTCGCTGCGCGACGGTGAGATCGACTCGCTCTTCCATCCCCCGCTCCCCCGTTCGGCCAGGTACTGGGAGACGTAAGGAGCCGACTCGGAGCCAGCGAAAGGGTAAGCGGAGGTGAAGGCGAAGCGCTCCCCGGATGGGGCGCTCTGGTTCAGTTCGAAGTAGAGGGGAACGAGGGCGTTTTTGCCGCTCCAGAGAGCCACGTCACCGCCCTCTTTGTCGAGCGGGGAGACCATCTCGTACGCGCGGCAGTCGGGCAGCAGCGCTCCCGGTCCGATGCGGAAGACGTCGTTGGGGCAGGCAGAAGGCGTGGTTTGGGTCTTGAAGGTAGTGAAAGTCCGCTCCACTCCCGCTTCGAAGCTTGCCTCTTCGGGACCTTCTTTCCCGTCTGCGTCCTCGCCGAATACCGGCCCCCCACCACCGCTCTGCGCCACGAAGCGGTAGTGGTAGGTGGCTCCCGGTTTCAGGCCGCCGAGCGAGACGATCGCCGTTTTCAGCGCCTTGTTAGTGACCTGGCTGGTGAGCACCGCCGCCGGGGCGGGCGCCTGCGAGGTGCAACCGCCCTCGGAGCAGGGCGCCAACCCGTATTCAACGTAATAAGTGGTGTCGTTCAAGAATTTCGGGTTGATCAGCGCCTGCAGCCTCGCGCTCGTACTGCCGACTGAAGTCGCGTACTGCGTCGTGATCACAGGCGGCCTCGGCGGTGGCGGTTCGCAGCCGATCGGCCCGCTGCCGTAGGCGTCGAGGTAGCTCACCTCGGACGCCTTGAAGGCCGCCACGTAGAGGTTGCCGGGCTCGGGGCTGCCGGCGCAGATGTTCGTCGCGATCCCATTCAACCGCGGGCCCTGGTACGGGACGTAGGGGAAGAATCGCTCGGCTTCTTCTTCGCCTTTTGTGGGAATCAGCCTGTTACCGGCAGCGTCGAATTTGACGACACGACCTTCGGTGTCGGGAAGGATGTCGGGCGGGTCGTCGATCGCGTACACATTGCCGTCATGGTCGACAGCAACTGCTAGGGGCACCCCGACATCGAATTTCGATTCTTCGGGTTTGCCCGGTGCCAGCGGCGTGCCGGCGGGGCCGACCTTGAAAACATCTTCCAAGCCGGAGAGGGAGAAGTAGACGTTGCCGCTCGGGTCGACGTCAAGGGCGTTGACGCTCTCCCCGCTGAAGGCCGCAAGAGCGCCCTCGAAGGGGATCGCTTCCCGGTAGGCTCCGTCGAGCTCGAAGACCTGGATGCGGTCTTTGTCGCCGATCACGATCGCGTCGCTGGCGGAGTTGTAGGCGATGTAGTTTCCAACCGTGCCCGCCAGGTGGCTCGGAGCTTCACCGGGACTGCCGGCCTGGCATATGTCGGCGGGATCGACGGGACAGACGTTTTGCTCCGCTGCGGGGGCACCGGATTCGACCTTGGTTTTGTTGACTTTGCCGCCGAACATCAGCTCGAATTGCCCTTCGGGGCTGAACTTCTGCACCCGGAGGTTCGCCCTGTCGAGCACATGTATGGCGCCGGCCGCGTCAACCGCGATGCCGTTGGGGCGACTGAGCTGCCCTTTGCCAGGTCCTTCGCTGCCGCTCTGGCAGAGGCCCGGCGGCGGCGCTTCATCGGGTACTGGCGGACCACAGGTCTCGAGCGCGTCAGGGGCGGTGTCGCCCGGCGCCCCCTGGGGGGCCACGTCCCAGCCCCAAGCCTTCACGAAGAAACCCCAACTGGTGTACTCCGCAACACGAGAGTTTTCCGCATCACTCACGTAGACGTGTCCGGTAATCGAGTTAGCGGCCATATCTCGAGGATTGTTCAGCTCTCCCGCCTCGCTGCCAGGTCGCCCGTCTTCGGGCGTGCGCACCAGAAACTCGGGCGCCGCGGCGCTGGCTGGCGCAGCCAGAGTCAGCGCGCAAAATGCCGCGCCTAGAGCTGCGACCGCGACCCTCATGAACCTACCTCCGTTGGGTATCACCACTCCCTGCTCCCCTCCCGTCGGGCCGGTGCCTCTCTCCAGCCTCCGTGTACTCACAAGGTACCATATGGGAACCTTCTCGCCTTCTTTTGCCCGTTATTGCTTCTACTAAGGCCGAGGGCCGGCATGAGCCCGGCCCTCGGCTTACTCACTGAGTGCGAGGCCTAGCGCCTCTCGACTCGCTCTATTTTGTTGTCGCGGTGATGTCTACTCGTTTGCCTTCTGTATCGAAGCCCTCGACTGTCACCGAACCGTTCATTTCAGATTCGTGTTTTGTGCCGAGGAAGATGCAGATGCCGCCGTGGTAATGAGATGTAATGTCTTTGACTGTGCTGTCGAGTGTTATGGTTTTTTTACCGTCTGCCGCGGTGTCTGCTGTGTAGACGACTCCGGTGACGGTCTGTGGCGGGACTGTGATTGTACAATTGGGGTGATGGATTTCGATCGCTTTTTCAGGCGGACAGACGAGATCGGCTGTGTGATGGGTGCCGGTGTCGCCGATTGTGAATGTGAATTGACAACCATTCTCCGTAACCTCGAAATGCTGAGTGCTGTCCGGATTTGTTGTTGTACATGTGCTCCAGCTCGGCGTGATCGTGATGCTTTCGACTTTCGCGGCATCGACTGTGCCCGTATATGAGTCATTGATGCAGCCGATTCGCGATCCTTCAGCCGCGCCCTCCTCCTTGAAGTGGAGCTGATGTTTTTCGCCACTCTCGGTTCCCACGATGCTCGTGTGAGTGACCGAAGAGGAGAAGTGGCCGCCGGTGTCCGCGGTGGCATTCATCACGGCGACGGCGCCCGTCGCCATTACCGCGAGAAGGCCGAGGCCGAGAATTCTGAGCTTTACGCTCATGATGTTCCTTTCCCTAGTAGTACGGGCCGCCTCTCTTTGAAGGCGCCCCCGTCCCGATTCTTCGAGACAGGCAGAGGCTTATTCGTCTTCGCGCATTCGGTCAAGGGAGTTTGCGCCAAAGCGCGCGCGCGCGATTTTCGCGCGGATGGATCGCCTGCAAATGGTCGTTGCGCAACCTCTCGCTTTCGCGGATCCGCGCAAACGCAGATCCGCGCTTTGGCGCGTTCGCTCAATCTAAAGTCGGGCTAAAAGCGGTCCGAGGGACGCTCGAGCGGGTCTAATATCGCCTTGATGGCTGCAAGCGATGGGAGTCCGGCGGAAGGACGGGTGCTCGTGGTCGAGGACGACGAGGAGATCGCCGAGGTGCTGCGGCGCTCGCTGCGGACCGAGGGCTACGAGGTCCGCACAGCCGCAGACGGGGTCGAGGCGCTCGATGTCGCGACCGGCTTCACACCCGACCTTGTCGTGCTCGATCTCGGCCTGCCGCGGATGGACGGGATCGAGGTTTGCCGGCGGCTGCGGGCCGAGGGCGACGTGCCGATCCTGATGCTGACCGCGAGGGCGGAGACCGAGGACCGGGTCGGCGGCCTCGACAGCGGCGCCGACGACTACCTGGTGAAGCCCTTCGAGCGGCAGGAGCTGCTGGCCCGGATCCGGGCGCTGTTGCGGCGCCGCCCACCGCGGGGCAGCGCCTCGTTGCAGGTCGGCGATCTCAGCCTCAATCCCGACAGTCGCGAGGTGCGCCGGGGCGAGCGGGACATCGACCTGACCAACCGCGAGTTCGAGCTGCTGGAGCACCTGATGCGCAACGAGCGCCTGGTGGTCTCCCGCGAGCGCTTGCTCGACGAGGTCTGGGGCTACGACCCGATGGCCGCGACCAACACCATCGACGTCTTCATCTCCAACCTCCGCCGCAAGCTCGAGGCGGGCGGCGAGACGCGCCTCCTGCACACCAAACGCGGCGCCGGCTACGTGCTGAGGAGCTAGCCCTGCCCCACGGCGCCCGCACCCGGCTCAACCCCGCCAACTGGCCGCTGCGCTGGCGGTTGGCGGCGACCTCCGCCGGACTCACGCTGGTCATCCTGATGATCTTCGGGGCGACCATCGGCGAGGTCGCCAGCCAGCGGATCCGCAGCGACTTCAACCGCGAGGTCGACGGCGCCGCCCAGACCCTGGCGGCCGAACTGAGGATCGTCAACACGACCACCGGCTCCTATCTGATCCGCGGGCCCGGTCTCGATGACTTCGCCCTCTCCAACGACGCCACCGTGCGCGTCTTCGACGCCACCGGGGCGCTGCTGACCCAGAGCACCGACGCCGCCGACCTCGGCCCGCCGCGGGAGGGGGTCGCCAACATCGACGGCATGCGGGTGGCGACGACGCGCATCGCCAGCGGCAGCGGCAGCCTCACCGGCTTCGTCCAGTACGCCCGCCGGGTCGACCACCTCGGCGCGACCATCGAGCGCCTCTGGCTCTTCATCCTCGCCGGCGTCCTCGGCGGCACCCTGCTCGCCAGCCTCGCCGGGGCGGCAATCGCCGGCCGGGCGATGCGGCCGATCTCCAGCCTCACCGCAACCGCCCGCAAGATCGCCGCCACCGGCGATCCCTCCGGTCACATGCCGGAGCCGCGGGTGGAAGACGAGGTGGGCGAGCTGACCCGAACCCTCGAGCAGATGCTGCGCTCCCTCGACGCCGCCCGAGCCGACCGCGAAGCGGCCCTGCGAAGGCAACGCGAGTTCGTCGCCGACGCCTCGCACGAGCTGCGCACGCCGCTGACCAGCATCGTCGCCAACCTGGAGCTGCTGCAGGCCGCGCTCGACCAAGGCCAGGAGGTCGAGGACGAGCGAGCGATGGTCGACTCGGCGCTGCGCTCCTCGAGCCGGATGACCCGCCTCGTCGGCGACCTGCTGCTGCTCGCGCGCGCCGACGCCGGCCGGATCGCCGCCCGCACCCGCTGCGACCTGGCCGAGATCGCGGGCAGCGCAGCGGCCGAGATCGCGCCGACGGTGGGCGAACGGCAGCTGCGGATCGAGAACGACCGGCCGCTGCCGGTCGAAGGCAACCCCGATGAGCTGCACCGGATGGTCCTCAACCTGCTCGACAACGCTGTCCGCCACACGCCGCCGGGAGCGACGATCCAACTGCACCTCCACCCCGCCGTCGACCACGCCGTGCTCGAAGTCGCCGACGACGGCCCCGGGGTTCCCGAGGAGCTGCGCGATCAGGTCTTCGACCGCTTCGTCCGTGGCGATGGCCCCGCCGACACCGCCGTGGGCGGCGGCAGCGGCCTCGGCCTGGCCATAGTCAAAGCAGTAGCCACCTCACACGGCGGCACCGCCGAAGTAAGCGACTCGGAGCTCGGCGGTGCCCTCTTCCGGGTGAAGCTGCCGCTCGGGGCGGCTCAGACCTCGACGACCACCGGAAGGATCATCGGCCGACGCCGCAGCTTCTCGTAGACCAGCCGCGCGATCGCGTCGTGCAGGTCCTCCTGGATCAGGTGGACCTCGCGCCGGCCGGCCTCCGCGGCCTCCTCCAGCGAGTCCTCGACCACGTCCTGCAGCTCCTCGACCAGCTCCCCCGCCTCCTCCAGGAAGGCGACGCCGCGGAAGATGACCTCGGGGTCGGCGACGACGCTGCGGTCGTCGGAGGAGATCGTCGCGACGACGATGAAGATGCCGTCGGCGGAGATCTCGCGCCGGTCGCGCAGGGCGACGTCGTCCGGCTCGCCGACGTTGACGCCGTCGACGAAGATCACCCCGGCGTGGACGTCCTCGCCGAAGCGGGCGCCGTTCCCGTCGACTTCCAGCGGCAGCCCGTTGCGGCCCTGGAAGACGCACTCCGGATCGATCCCGACCGAGTGGGCCAGCTCCGCGTGCAGGCGCAATCGCTTGTAATCGCCGTGGACCGGCAGGACGTAGCGCGGCCGGGTCAAATTGATCATCAGCTTCAGCTCCTCCTGCCAGCCGTGGCCGGAGGCGTGGATCGGCGCGTCCTGTGCCGTCACCACCGAGGCGCCGATCTCGTAGATGCGGTCGATAGTTTCGTTGACCGCGCGCTCGTTCCCCGGCACCGGCGTCGCCGAGAAGACGACCGTGTCGCCGGAGTGCAGCTCGACGTCGCGGTGGTCCTTGTTCGCCATCCGCCGCAGCGCCGAGAGCGGCTCTCCCTGGCTGCCGGTCGAGATCACGACCACCTTCTCGTCGGGGAAGTCCTCGATCTCGCGCGGCTGGATGAAGAGGCCCGAAGGGGCGTTGGCGATCCCCAGGTTGGAGGCGATGTTGAAGTTCTTCCGCATCGAGCGCCCGACCAGGGCGACGCGGCGGTCGAGCCTGACGGCGGCGTCGATCACCTGCTGGACGCGGTGGATGTTGGAGGCGAAGGAGGTGACGACGATCCGGCCCTTGCAGCCGGCGAAGGTCTCCAGCAGCGCCGGTCCCACGCTCGACTCCGACGGCGCTATCCCCGGGCGGTCGGCGTTGGTCGAGTCGCCGCAGAGCAGCAACAGCCCGTCGCGACCGAGTTCCGCCAGCCGCGAGACGTCGGCGGGGCGGCCGTCGACGGGGGTCTGGTCGAACTTGTAGTCGCCCGTCATCAGGACCTTGCCCAGCTCGGTGCCGACGATGACGCCGCGGGCGTCGGGGATCGAGTGCGAGAGGTGGACCAGCTCCAACTCGAAGGGGCCGGCCTTGACCTTCTCCCCCGCCGGCAGCTCCTGCAGGGGAGCGTCGCCGAGCTTGTGCTCGTCGAGCTTGGAGCGGACCATGCCAACGGTCAGCAGGCCGCCGTAGATCACCGGCGGCATCCCGATCTCACGCAGGACGTAGGGCAGCGCGCCGACGTGGTCCTCGTGGCCGTGGGTGAGGACGATCGCCTCGATGTCGGTGGCGCGATCGCGCAGGTAGGAGAAGTCGGGCAGGACGAGGTCGATGCCGAGCATCTCGGCGGTCGGGAACATCAGCCCGGTGTCGACCACGACGATGCGGCCGCCGTACTCGATCACGGTCATGTTCTTGCCGATCTCGCCCAGCCCTCCGAGCGGGAGGATTCGCAGCTTCTGGCTCATCAGCTAGGCGCCGACCGGGACGCCGACGGCTTCCAGTGCCTTGCGGATCGTCTCGCGCTGCGAAGCGTCGACCGGCACCATCGGCAGGCGCAGGGCCCCGGTCGGGATCACTCCCGCGATCTCCAGCGCCGCCTTGAGCGGCATCGGGTTGGTGGTGACGGCCAGCGCCTCGTAGAGGGGCCGCAGCCCGGCGTCGATCTGGCGGGCGCGCTCCAGGTCGCCCTCCTGCGCCGCATCCCACATCTCCCTCATCCGATCCCCGACCAGGTGCGAGGCGACGAGGATGCCACCCGCCAGGCCCAGCTCCAGCGTCCGCAGGAAGACGTCGTCGTTGCCCGCCAGCACGTCGAGCCCCGCGATCGACCCCAGCTCCTCGTCGTTCGCCTGCTTGACGGCGACGACGCTGGGGATCTCGGCCAGCTCGGCGAGGTCGGCCGGCGGCACGTTCACCACCACCCGCGAGGGGATGTTGTAGGCGATCAACGGCAGGTTCGGGACGGCGATCGCGATCGCCTCGAAGTGCGTGCGGATGCCCGCCTTGTTCGGCTTGTTGTAGTAGGGCGTGACGATCAGCGCCGCCTCTGCCCCGGCCTCGGCCGCCGCCATGGTCAGCTCGACCGAGTGGCGGGTGTCGTTGGTGCCGGTCCCGCAGACGACGGTCGCCTCGTCGCCGATCTCGTCGACCACGGCGCGCAGCAGGGAGATGTGCTCCTCGTCGTCGAGCGTCGCCGCCTCGCCGGTCGAGCCGGCGACGACGACGCCGTGGGAGCCGTGCTCGATCAGGTGCCGGGCCAGCCGCCGCGCCGCGACCTCGTCGACTCTCCCCTCCGCGTCGAAGGGCGTCGCCATAGCCGTGAGCACACCGTGGATCTGAGTCGTCATCGGCCGCAGCGTATCTACAGCAGCTTCTCGAGGCCGACGGTGAAGCGATCGGGCAGCTCGGCCACGCGACGCACCGCCAGCAGGACGCCGGGCATGAAGGAGCGACGGTCGATCGAGTCGTGGCGCAGCGAGAGGGTCTGGCCCTCGCCGCCGAAGATGACCTCCTGGTGCGCGACCAGGCCCGGCAGGCGCACCGAGTGGATCGGCTCGTGGACATTGCCGCCGGCCCCGCGGATCAGCTCGGCCGTGCGCTTCGCGGTCCCGGAGGGGGCGTCGAGCTTACGGTCGTGGTGCAGCTCGACGATCTCGCACTCCGGCATGTGGCGGGCCGCCAGCTGCGCGGCCTGCATCAGCAGCACGGCGCCGATCGCGAAGTTGGGCGCGACGAAGCAGTTGGCCTCGGAGCCCTCGGCCAGCGCTCGGGCGGCGTCGAGGTCGAAACCGGTGGTGCCGACGACGACGTGAACGCCGGCGTCGAGGCAGGCGCGAATGTTGTCGAGCGCGGTGTCGGGGGTGCTGAAGTCGACGACGACGTCGGCGCCATCCAGTGCGCTCGGCAGCTCGACCCCGAGCGCCGGATCCGCCTGCGCCGCCAGCTCCATCCCCTCGCCGCCCTCGACCGCCTCGCAGACGGCCGCGCCCATCCGTCCCGCCGCCCCCGCGACAACCACCCGAATCATGCCGCCGCCAGCTCCCGGCTGACCGGCGTCAACGCCTTGCGGAAGCAGGCCTCGTCGCGACCGACGCAAGCGGCCGAGAGACGCTCGGGCCCGTACAGCTCCTCCGCCAGCTCGCTCAGCTGCTCGACGCTGACCGCTTCGACTTTGGCCAGCATCGCGTCGAGGTCCTCGATCGGCAAGCCGAACAGCGTCGCCCGCGAGATCCGCGTCATCCGCGCCGCCGTCGACTCGGAGGAGAGCACGAGTCGGCCCTTGACGTTCTCCTTCGCCCGCGACAGCTCCTCGGCGGAGACCGGCTCGCTGCGCAGCCGCGCCAGCTCGGCGCCGATCACCGCGCAGGCCTCCTCGACGTTGTCCTCGCGCGTGCCGACGTAGGTGGCGACCAGGCCGGAGTCGGTGTACTGCTCGTTGTAGGAGCCGACCGAGTAGGCGAGGCCCCGCTTCTCGCGCACCTCGCGAAAGAGGCGTGAGGAGGTCGAGCCGCCGAAGATCGAATCGAGGACGGCGAGGCCGTAGCGGCGCTCGTCGTCGCGGACGATTCCGGGCGCGCCGAAGCAGATGTGGTACTGCTCGGTGTCCTTCGGGTAGAAGCTGAGCCGCGCCGCGCCGTCGAGTTGTGCCGGGACGGCCCCGTCGCCACCCGGCGCCGGCGAGACCAGGCGCTCGGCCAGCGCCACGATCCGCTCGTGCTCGAGGTGGCCGGCGGCGCCGACGACGATGTTGGCGCCGGTGTAGCGCTGGCGGTGGTATGCGTCGATCTCCGGGATCGGGATCGAGGCGATCACCTCTGCCTCGCCCAGGACCCGCCGACCCAGCGGGTGACCGCCGAAGACGGCGTCGGCGAGGACATCGTGGACGCGGTCCTGCGGCTCGTCCTCGTACATCGCGATCTCCTCCAGCACGACCTCGCGCTCGGAGTCGACTTCGGGGTAGGTCGGCGCCAGCAGCATCTCCGCCAGCAGGTCGAAGACCTCCTCGGTGTGCTCGTCGAGAAAGCGGGCGTGCAGGTGCGTCGTCTCCTTGCCGGTGGCGGCGTTGACCGAAGCGCCGAGGCCGTCGAAGCGCTCGGAGATCTCGATCGCCGAGAAGCGCTCGGTCCCCTTGAACAGGAGGTGCTCGAGGAAGTGCGAGACGCCGGCCTGGGCCGGCGTCTCGTTGCGTGAGCCGGTGCGAACCCAGAGCCCGAGCGCGACGGAGC
>DASVWY010000117.1:0-2292 GCA_036392975.1 Solirubrobacterales bacterium
CAACGGCCGGCAGCTCACCTGCCAGCTCGGAAACCTGGCCCCGGCCCCCGGGCCGGGCGATACCGCCACGATCACGATCCTGGTGCAGCCGACCCGCGTCGGGACGATCGAGAACACCGCCTCCGTCGACAGCGTCGAGAACGACCTCGGCTCCGCCAACGACAGCGCCACCGCCTCGACCCAGGTCATCGCCGCGCCGCGCCTGGGCAGCTGCCGCGGCATCGCCGCGACGATCGTCGGCACGCCGGGCGCCGACAGCCTCGCCGGCACCGGCGGGCCCGACGTGATCGCCGGCCTGCGCGGCAACGACGTCGTCTTCGGGCTCGGCGGGCGCGACCTGATCTGCGGCGCTGGCGGCAACGACACCATCAGGGCCGGCTCGGCCGCCGACCGCGTCTTCGGCGGCGGCGGCGGCGATCGCATCCTGGGCCGCGGCGGGCCCGACCTGCTCGCCGGCAACGGCGGCGGCGACATCCTCAGGGGCGACCGCGGCAGCGACCGCCTGCGGGGCGGCAGCGGCTTCGACCTCTGCTTCGGCGGCGCCGGCCTCGACCGCCTGCGCGGCTGCGAGCGCTGAGCCGAAAGCCGAGCTTCAGCAGCCGTATTTCTGCGCCAGGACGTGAACGATCTTCCCCCGCGGTGGATCCTGTTGGCAAACCGTGAAGTTGTCCGGGACGACGACGCCAAAGGTCGTATCGGTGTTTTCGACATCGATCGTGAAGCCAGCGCCTGCGAGCAGGCGTTCGGCCGTCGGCAGCGACAGGCCCACCACGTCAGGAGGAGACTTGGATTCCGGAGGCTCCGTCGAAGTCGAGGACGGTGCGGACGACCGCCTGGCAGGCTCGGCAGGGGCCTCGACCGTCGTGGTCTTTTCGACGGTGGTCGGAGCTTCGCGGATTACGGTGGTCACGGTGTCGCCCTCCCCACACGCGACGAGGAAGATCGGCAGGACACCTATCGCGAGGATTGTCTTGGCGACTCGATTCACGGACATCTCTTGGCGCAGACAGGATGACCCTATGGATACGAGGGAGGCCGTGTCAAGGTTCGCAGCGATACCCGACACCCCCGGACTCGCCATGGGAACCAGCGAGCGACCGAAGACTGCACCCCGAGAGGGAGATCGCTAGGCTCCTCCCCGCTCTAGCTTGGAACGGGAGAGGGAGGATCGTGAAACTTGTGATTGGCATCGTGCGCCCTGAGAAGGCGAACGACGTGCTGGAAGCGCTGTACCGGGCCGAAGTGCGTGGCGTCTCGCTGAGCCGCGTCGAGGGCCACGGCGGCGAGCTCGAGCGCGTCGAGACTTACCGTGGGACGACCGTGAAGATGGGCCTCTCGGACAAGGTCCGCTTCGAGGTCGCGGTCTCTGACTCGTTCGTCGAGCCGACGGTTCAAGCCCTCTGCGAGGGGGCGCGAACCGGTGAGGTCGGCGACGGCAAGATCTTCGTCGTGCCCCTGGAGCAGGCGGTCCGCATCCGCACCGGCGAGTCCGACGAGGCCGCGGTCACCCCGGTGGTGAAGCAGGCATGAACGTCCTCAACGCGGTTCTCCCCATCGCCCAGGTCGACACCGGCGACACCGCCTGGATGCTCGCCGCGACCGCCCTGGTCCTCTTGATGACCTTCGCCCTCGGGCTCTTCTACGCCGGCCTCGTGCGGGCGAAGAACACCCTCAACACGTTCATGATGTGCGTCGCCGCTGTCGCGATCGCCGCCGTCACCTGGGCGCTGATCGGCTACTCGCTTGCCTTTGACGGCGAAGGCGACCTGATCGGCGGGCTCGGTCACTTCGCCTTGCAGGGGGTCGACTTCGAGCCGCGCGGCGAAGGGACGATCCCGCACCTGCTCTTCATGGCCTTCCAGGGCACCTTCTGCATCATCACCGTCGCCCTGATCGCCGGCGCCGTCGTCGAGCGGATGCGCTTCGGCGCCTTCATGGTCTTCGCGGCGCTGTGGTCGGTGCTGGTCTACGCCGTCCTCGCCCACTGGGCCTTCGGCGGCGGCTGGCTGGCCGAGCAGGGCACCTTCGACTTCGCCGGCGGCGTGCCGGTCGAGATGGGCTCCGGCTTCTCGGCGCTGGCCGCGGCGCTGGTCGTCGGTGCGCGCAAAGACTACGGGCGTCAAGCGCTGCTGCCCCACAACGCCGTCTACGTCCTCGTCGGCGCCGGCCTGCTGTGGTTCGGCTGGTTCGGCTTCAACGGCGGCAGCGGCATCGGCACCGGCAACCAGAGCGTGCTGGCCTTCGTCAACACGCTGCTGACCCCGGCCTGCGCGCTGCTCACCTGGTTCGTCC
>DASVWY010000118.1:0-6744 GCA_036392975.1 Solirubrobacterales bacterium
CTGCCACTCCACCGCCTCGCAGCTCTCGCGGCTCGGGGTCCAGCGCTCACTTGGGCTTCCCGAGTGCGCGACGCCTCCCGAGGAGGTCTACGAGCTGGCCAAGCGGCGGGGGATGGACTTCGTCACGATCACCGACCACGACACGATCGACGGCTGCCTCGAGCTGGCCGACCGTCCCGACTGCTTCGTCTCCGAGGAGCTGACCGCCCGCTTCGCCGGCGAGGCCCAGGCGGTGCACGTCCTCTGTTACGGGATCGACCTCGGGGACCACGAGTGGCTGCAGGCACACGCCGGCGACGTCGAAGCCTGCGCCGCATACCTTCACGAGAACGAGATCGCCTGCGCCCTGGCGCACCCGTTCTACGACGTCGCGGCGCCGCTGACGCCGCGCCATCGTCGTCGCCTGGCAGAGCTCTTCCCGATCTGGGAGGTCCGCAACGGCTCGCGGGCGCCGGAGCTGAACGCGCCCGCGGTCATCTACATCGAGACCCACGGGGGCGGCGGCATCGGCGGCTCCGACGACCATGCCGGCGTGGACATAGGCCGCACCTACACCGAGACGGCGGTCGTCTCCACGCCGGAAGAGTTTCTGCGCCTCGTCCGTCGCGGCGACGCGGACGCCGGCGGCGAACAGGGCAGCGCCGCTAAATGGGCGCATGCCGCGATGGCGCTCGCGACCCGGGCGCTGGTGCTCGACCGGCCTGCCGGGGCCGGCGTCGTCCCCAGCCCGGCAACGGTGCTGAAGATCGCCCAGCGCGTCGTCGGCCAGGGAGCCGCGCGCGAGGGCGGGATCGCCGCCGACATCGGCCCGGACGACGCCCGCGGCCTGCTCCAGGCCTGGCTCGGATCGGTCGGGCTCGAGCTGCGCGGCCGAGAGCTGCTCGAGCACCTGCAGTCCGACGACTTCTCCCACGCCGACCTCCACCGCCGTGCTCGTCGCGCCCACGACCGGGGCCTGCGGGCGGCGGTCGCGCTCGGTTCGCGGGCCACCACCACCGCCGACCTGCCGGCGGCCTTCGGCGGTCTCTTCGAAGCCCTGGTCCCGGCCGTGCCCTACGCGCCCGCAGCGGCCTTCCTCGGCGCCGAGAAGGCGAAATTGTCAAGAGGCGACGGCGAGGTCCGCCGGGTCGCGGCGATCGTCGACGGGATCGACGCGATGCACGGCGTCACCCACACGATCGAGCAGATCCGCGAGCGTGGCGTTCCCGGCTTCGAGGTCGAGGTGGTGGGGACCGACGCTGGCGTCGACCGGCGCCTGCCTGCGGCCGCCGAGTTCGAGGTGCCCTTCTACGCGGGGATGAAGCTGGGAGTTCCCAGCCTGCCCGGCCTGGTCGAGACTTTGGCCGAGGGCCGCTACGACCTGCTGCACGTGACCGCGCCGGGCCCGACCGGAATCGCTGCCGTCCTGCTCAGCCGCATCGCCGGCATGCCGCTGGTCGGCAGCTACCACACCGAGCTTGGCGCCTACGCGGGCCTGCGCAGCGGCGACGACGGCTTCGAGACCCTCGCCCGGGTGGGGCTAAACGCCTTCTACGCCGCTCCTTCGGTCGTCCTCTCCCCGAGCCCGGCGGCGGATCGGTCCCTGCTCGCGCTCGGGCTCGAGGGCGAGCGGATCGGGCGCTGGGAGCGGGGGGTAGACGTCGAGCGCTTCGACCCCGCCAAGGCCGAACGCGATGCCTTCCCCGGCGAGCTGAAGGTCCTCTATGCGGGGCGGTTGACTCGCGAGAAGGGCGTTGACCTGCTCGCCGAGAGCTTCCTCAAAGCGCGGGGGTTGGAGCCGCGGCTGCACCTGCTGCTGGCGGGGGGTGGTCCCGAGGAAGAGGAGCTGCGTTCGCGGCTCGGAGAGCACGCCACCTTCCTCGGCTGGCTCGAGGGCGAGGAGCTGGCTCGCGCCTACGCCAGCGCCGACGCTTTCCTCTTCTGCTCGACCACCGACACCTACGGCCAGGTCGTGGTCGAGGCCGGGGCGAGCGGCCTGCCGGTCGTCGCCGTCTCCGAGGGTGGCCCGGCCTCGCTGATCGAGAACCGGCACACCGGGATCCTCTGCCGCCCCGACGCCGACCACGTCGCCGGCGCCCTCCTGCAGCTCGCCTCCTCGCCGGCGCTGCGCCGGCGGCTGGGGAAGGCCGGACGCCGTGCCGCCGAGTCGCGCTCCTGGCGGCGGGCGCTCGAACAGCTGGCGGCCGGCTACCGCCGCGGCCTCGCCGGCACCGCCGCGAGCACGCGGGCGCCGGCCCGTGCCGCCTGAGGCGGGGGAGGCGCTGGGGTGCCGCAGTACGATGGCCGGATCGACGATCCGGCTCTTTACTTCAATCGCGAGCTCTCCTGGCTCGACTTCAACCAGCGGGTCCTCGAACTCGCCGAGGACCCGGAGGTGCCGTTGCTGGAGCGGGTCCGCTTCTGCGCGATCTACGCCTCCAACCTGGACGAGTTCTTCATGGTCCGGGTGGCGGGTCTGTTCGACCAGCTCGACGCCGGGATCGACGCGCGCGGGCCAGACGGCCTCGGTCCGAGCGCGCAGATCGACGCGCTTCAGGCGCGCGTGCTCGAGCTCGACGGCCGCCTCCACAGTTGCTTCGACGGGACGCTGCGACCGCAGTTGGAGGAGCGGGGCATCCGCATCGTCTCGCTCGACACGGCCAGCGAGGAGGAGCGGCGCGAAATCGACGCCCGCTTCCACGAGCAGGTCTTTCCGGCGCTGACGCCGCTGGTGGTCGGCCTGGGTCGGCCCTTCCCCTACATCTCGAACCTCTCGCTCAGCCTCGGCGTGCTGCTGCGCGATCCCGACAGCCACACCGAGATCATCGCCCGGGTCAAGGTCCCGAAGGAGCTGCTCGGTCGCTTCCTCCGCGTCGGCGAGCGCAACGACGTCTTCGTGCCGTTGGAGGAGGCGATCGCCGCCAACCTCGACGTGCTCTTCCCGGGCACGGAGGTGATCGACCACGGCTACTTCCGGGTTACCCGCGACGCCGACTTCACCGTCAGCGACGAGGCGGACGATCTGCTGCAGGCGGTCCAGGACGAGCTGCGGCGTCGCCGCTTCGGCGAGGTCGTGCGGCTCGAGGTTGCGGCCGGGATGAACCCGAAGCTGCGGGCGCAGCTGATCGACGCGCTGCGGCTCGAAGACCGCGAGGTCTACGACGTCGACGGGCTGATCGACCTGGCCGACCTGACCGACGTCGTCGCCGTGCCGGGCCACGCCGGCCTCCGCTACGAGCCGTGGCCGCCGGTCACGCAACCGCGGCTGCAGGGGGAAGACGGGGAAGCGGTCGACATGTTCGCGGCGATCCGCCAGGGCGACATCCTCGTCCACCATCCCTACGACTCGTTCTCCTCCTCGGTCGAGCGCTTCGTCGAGCAGGCGGTCGCCGACCCGAACGTGCTGGCGATCAAGCAGACGGTCTACCGGACCAGCGACGACTCGCCGCTGGTCCCCTCGTTGATCCGCGCCTCCGAACGCGGCAAGCAGGCGGTCTGCATGGTCGAGCTCAAAGCCCGCTTCGACGAGGCGGCGAACATCCACTGGGCGAAGTCGCTGGAGGAGGCCGGGGTCCACGTCGTCTACGGCATCCCCGGCTTGAAGACCCACGTCAAGGCGATCGTCGTCGCCCGCCGCGAGGGGGAAAGGGTGCGCGAGTACGTCCACATCGGCACCGGCAACTACAACCCGACCACGGCCCGCCTCTACACCGACCTCGGCCTCTTCACCGCCGATCCCGAGATCGGCGCCGACGTCGCCGAGATGTTCAACTTCCTCACCGGCTACGGCCGGCCGGCCGAGTACCGCAAGGTGCTGGTCTCGCCGACGACGATGCGGGAGCGGCTGCTCGAGGAGATCGAGGCGACCGTCGATGCCCACCGGGCCGGCGAGGACGCCTGGATCGGGCTGAAGATGAACGCGCTGGTCGACGCGGGCTGCATCCAGGCCCTTTATGAGGCCTCGCGGGCGGGGGTGCGGGTCGACCTCAACGTGCGCGGCGTCTGCTGCCTGCGGCCGGGCGTGCCCGGGGTCTCCGAGAACATCCGCGTCGTCTCGATCGTCGGCCGCCTGCTCGAGCACTCGCGGATCTACGCCTTCCGTCGCGGCGAGGAGACCCGCGTCCTGACCGGCTCGGCCGATCTGATGCCGCGCAATCTCGACAGCCGAGTCGAGCTGGTGACCCCCGTCGAGGACGAAGATCTGCGGGCCGAGCTGCTCGACGTGCTCGAGCGCTGCTTTGCCGACAACGCCAACGCCTGGGAGCTCGCAACCGACGGAGCCTGGAGGCGGCTCGAGGTGCCGCCCGGCGAGCGCCGCGACGTCCAGCGGGAGCTGCGCGAACGCCACCTCGTGCGCAGCGGCGAGCAGCTGGCCGCCGCCGCGAGCTGACCGCGCGGGTTGCCCGTCGCCGGCACTAGGATTGCGCCGATGCGCTTCTCCCTCCTGCCCCGCGACCGCTCCTTCTTCGAGCTGTTCGTCGAGGCGGGGCAGAACACGCTCCACGCGGCCCGTTTGCTCGACGAGATGATGGGCGCCTGGCCCGACGCCGGCGACGTCGGCAGGGAGATCCTCAAGGCCGAGCAGGAGGGCGACCGGATCACCCACGACATCGTCCAGCGCCTCAACACGACTTTCGTCACCCCGATCGACCGCGAGGACATCTACGCCCTCGCCACCCAGATGGACGACATCGTCGACTTCACCGAGGAGGCCGCCGACTTCCTCGGCCTCTACGGCATCGAAGCGCCGATGGAGCAGGCGCAGGCCCTGACCAAGGTCCTCGTCGCGGCCTGCGAGCAGCTCGCCCAGGCGTTGGAGCACCTGCGCGAGTTCAAGGGCCTCGAGCACTTCTGGATCGAGATCCACCGGCTCGAGAACGAGGGCGACCGGATCTCGCGCGACGCGGTCGCCTCGCTCTTCTCCAACGGGATCGACCCGATGGTCGTGATCCGCTGGAAGGACATCTTCGCGGTGCTGGAGAACGCGATCGACGCCACCGAGACCGCGGCCCAGATCATCGAGGGCATAGTCATCAAGAACTCGTGAGCGCTGACGTCATCCTCGTCATCGTCGTCGCCACCGCGCTGGCCTTCGACTTCACCAATGGCTTCCACGACACCGCCAACGTGGTCGCGACCTCGATCTCGACCCGGGCGGCGAGCCCGCAGGTGGCCATCGCCTTCGCGGCGTTGCTCAACTTCGCCGGCGCCTTCATCTCGATCTCGGTCGCGGCGACCGTTGCCAACGATGTAGTCGACGCCTCCGTGATCACGCCGACCGTCGTCTTCGCCGGACTGATCGGGGCGATCGCTTGGAACCTGATCACCTGGTACTTCGGCCTGCCCTCCAGCTCCTCGCACGCGCTGATCGGCGGCGTCGTGGGGTCGGCGGTCGTCGCCTCGGGATTCGACGCCGTGTTGGCCGACGGCGTCGTCGGCAAGGTGCTGATCCCGGCCGTCGTCGCGCCGTTGCTCGCCTTCACGGTCGCCGGCGTCGCGATCGGGCTCATCTACCGGATCGTCGGCCGGCAACGGCCGGGGACCGTGACCCGCGGCTTCCGTTACGGCCAGATCGTCTCGGGCGGCATGTTGGCGCTCGCCCACGGGACCAACGACGCCCAGAAGACGATGGGAATCATCACCCTGGCGCTGATCGCCAACGGCACGCTCGGCGCCAACGCCGACCCGCCCTTCTGGGTGATCGTCTCGGCGGCGACGGCGATCGCGCTCGGCACCTACAGCGGTGGCTGGCGGATCATCCGCACGACCGGCACCCGGATCATCAAGATGGACGCCGCCCAGGGCTACTCGGCGCAGGGGGCGGGGGCCGCCGTGATCCTCGCCTCCACCCACTTCGGCTTCCCGCTTTCCACCACGCACGTGATCAACGGCGGCGTGATGGGCGCCGGAGCGGGAAAAAGGCTCTCCGCCGTGCGTTGGGGAGTCGCCGGCAACATTTTCGTCGCCTGGCTGCTGACCCTGCCGGCGGCGGCGGCGATCGGCGCCGTCACCTACGGCGTCAGCAGCATCTTCGGCAGCGGGGCGGTCGGGCCGGTCCTGATCTCCGTGGCGGCGCTGCTCCTGATCGCCTTCGCCTTCGCCCGGCGCTCCCGCCAGGGCGCACCTGTCCCGGCAACGTGATGCTCGCGGTCGTCGTCGAGACCAAGGAGCTGGCGCAGACGGCGCTCGCCTCGGTGGTCGCCGGGGTCGGGATCACGATCGTCTTCTCGATTGCGATCTGGGGCGCCGCCCGCTTCGTCGACCTGAGCCGCGACGAGCGGCCGGTGGCGGCAACCGCGGCGGCGACCGTGGGCCTGCTGGCGCTGGCGGCGACGCTGGCCGCGGTGGGACTGGGCATCGTCGTCATGACCTCTAAGTAGCGCCGTAAGATTTCCCTCGTGCGCACCCTGCGAAACGTCGCGATCGTGATGCTGCTTGCGCTCGTGGTCGCCTTCGTGCCAGGCGGAGGCAACGCGGCGGAGACGATCCTGACCGCGATCACGATGGCGTTCCTGACCCTGATCGCCTGGACCGTCTTCGTGCTGAGCCGGCAGAACCAGCTGACGCTGGCGACGCTCAGCGACGGCCGCCGGGCGATTCTCTACGGCGCGCTCGGGCTGATCGTCCTGCTGATCGCCGGCAGCGACGAGCTGTTCTCGAGCGGCGCCGGCACGCTCGCCTGGATCCTGCTGCTGGGCGCGGCGATCGCCGCGATCTGGCGGATCTGGATCGAGGCCAACACCTACTGACCCTCTGACGGCGCAA
>DASVWY010000119.1:0-7069 GCA_036392975.1 Solirubrobacterales bacterium
GGCTTCAGGTCACGGTGGACCGGGCCCTTCGCGTGGGCGAAGTCGAGCGCCTCCGCGATCGGGCCGAGGATGCGCAGCGTTTCGCCCCCTCCCAGCGGACCCGACTCCAGCAGCTGCCCGACGCTGGGGCCGTCGATCAGCCTCATCGCGACGTAGAGACCATGCTCGCTCTCGCCGGAGCGATAGATCTCGACGATGTTGGCGTGGTTGAGGCTGGCGTGAGCCTTGCGCTCGCGATCGAAGCGCTGGTGGAAGACCGGATCGGCGCTCAGCTCCGGCTTGATCAGCTTCACCGCAACCATCCGATCCAGCGGCTCGTCGTAGGCCCGGTAGACGATCCCCATGCCGCCGCCGCCGATCTCCTCTTCGAGGATGTACGCGGCGAGTTCCTGACCCCGATCGAGCATTGCGCGGCTCAGTCGGCGGCGGTGATTGGCGACCCGAAGCCGCCGCCAGAACCGCCGCCGCTGCCTGAATCCCCTTCACTCGGCGGAGCGGGTGGCGGCGCTGCCGCCGGTGGGGCGGCAATCGCTTCGCCACTGGCGGCTTCGACCGGCGCTTCAGCGGTTTCGGCGGCAGCTTCCGAAACCGCGGTGGAGGGGGATTCCGCCGGCGCTGCGCGAAGCGGGGGCGGAGTGCCACGCAGCGACAGCTCGCGCACCGGGACGGTGTGCTGCTTCGGCGCCTTGACCGCGCCCGCTGGCGTTTCCGCTGAACCGGATGCGGTCAGGTAGCCGACGAGGGCGCCGCCGAACAGCGCCGCCGCGCCGAAGAGGATCGGGACAATCGGGCTCAATCGCATCCGAGGGGCTGGCGCGAACCGGGCCTCAGGCACTGGCGCCGCGGACCCTTGGGCCCGTTCTTCGCCAGCCAGGTCCATTGGCGACCGAAGACGTTCCGCGACCGCGGCAGGGTGACGCGGAACACGACCCTGGTGCCGTCCTCGACCACCTTGCCCTCGAGTCGTTTCAACCGCACCGCGTGCCTGTCGCGCCGGATGTCGAGCTCGGTCGGCTGCCCGCAGGAAGGTCGGCAGAAAGCGACTACAGTGGCGCCGCCGAGCACCCCCCGGACGATGGCGTGCTTGATCTTGTTCTTGTCTTGTTTCGAGCCAGTGCCGGGCGCAGCCGAGAAGACGGTCGAGCGGGCCGCAACGCCGTGCGGAGGCGGACAGCCATCGGGGTCGCTGGAGGATCGGGTCGCCTCGTCCGGGCAGGCATCGCCCCCGTCGTCGACGCCGTCGCAGTCCCGATCGCTCAGCACGGTGAAGCTCCTGGTCACCTGGTCGACCTGGCCCAGCAGGTCGTAGGCCAGCACCTTCACCGTGTGCTCGCCGAGGCTCCAGCGGCAATCCCGGGAGAAGCTGAACCGCGACTCCCTGCTCTTGAAGAGCTCGGCGACGACGCCGAACCTGGTCGTGTCGAAAGCGTTGACGTCCGGTTGCGGTGGATCGTCCGCCTGGGCGCCAGAAGAGTCGCCGTCCACTGAGACGACGACGCGATCGAGGCCTACGTTGTCACTCGCCGACGTCGTCAGATCGAGGGCGGCGCCGGCGGCGATCCTCGCCGGAAGATCGGAGAATGAGACCTGTGGCGGCACCTGAGCGCGGACCCGGTAGATGAGGTGGGCGGCACACCACCGGTCCGGGTAGCAGCCCTGGCTGATCATCGCTCCCATCCAGCCGCCGCCAGGACCGTCCGCGACGGGCTCGAAATACTCCTTGTAGTCCTTCGGGGTGGTCGGCGCCAGCACCCGGAAGCGGAAGATGCCGGTGCCGCCCGGCCCGACCGGAGCTTTTGCCAGGCCGGTAGGCCGGTTGACGCTGATCCAGGCGCCGTCTCCCGGTCCCGGGTTGAACATCGGGCTTTTTCGGTCCCGCGGCTCGTCGGTGCCGAGATGGACCTTCACCGACCCGGTCGACTGCCAGGTGTTCAAGCCGATGTTCCTCGCCAGGAAGGCCGACCAGCGGGTTTCCCCCGCCTCCATCTCGATCACGGCCCCGGAGTCCGTGGCGCAGCACTGGCCAGTCCACAGGGCGCTCCAAGAGTCCGAGGCCACCGACGTCGTCGGAGCGGCAACCGTCCCCACGATGAGCAACGCCAGCGCGCAAACGCCGCGATGCATCCAGTTCGAGCGCATTCGCCTGCCGGTCCCGTGCCCCATGACTCGGGCATCGTAGTCGCTTTGCAAGAAGCTTTACGTCCACTCGGATGCCATCGAGCAGCCGCGGCCGACTTTAGAACTCGTGCGAGCGGGCCTGGGCGTGGCGCTCGATGGCGAGGTCGATCAGGCGGTCGCAGAGGTCCGGGTAGGAGAGGCCGGTGGCCTCCCAGAGCTTGGCGTAGACGCTGG
This sequence comes from Solirubrobacterales bacterium, assembly GCA_036392975.1. GTDB lineage: Bacteria > Actinomycetota > Thermoleophilia > Solirubrobacterales > 70-9 > VRUE01. The sequence continues at coordinate 2,353 of DASVWY010000119.1, forward strand.
TCTCGGTGAAGCCGGGCATCGTGTTGATCTCGTTGACCAGGATCCGGTCGGGGGCGACGAAGAAGTCGCAGCGGGCGAGGCCGGCGCAGCCGGCCAGCTCGAAGGCCTCGACCGCCAGCTCCCGCAATAGGGTCGTCTGCTCCTCCGGGATCGGGGCTGGGACGACCAGCTCCATGCCGCCGTCGGCGTACTTGGTCTCGTAGTCGTACCAGTCGCCGTGGGCGACCACCTCGCCCGCCAGCGAGACCTCCACCTCCTCGTTGCCGAGCAGCGAGCACTCCACCTCGCGGCCGGAGGCGTGGGCCTCGACGATCACGCGCGGGTCGTGGCGGCGGGCCCGCTCGACAGCGGCGTCGAGCTCCGTCAGCGACTCGACCTTGCTGATGCCGACGCTGGAGCCGAGCCGCGATGGCTTCACCCAAAGCGGCAGCCCCATCGCCTCGCAGCGGTCGCGCCAGCCCGCCTCGTCGACGGCCGCGAAACCGACCTGGGGCAGCCCGTGGTCGGCGAAGAGCCGCTTCAGGGTCAGCTTGTCCATGCAGATCGCGGAGGCCAGCACGTCGGAGCCGACGTAGGGGATGTCGAGCCACTCGAGCAGGCCCTGGACGCTGCCGTCCTCGCCGAAGGGGCCGTGCAGGGCGGGGAAGACGGCCTCGGCTCCGAGCAGGCCGCTGCCCGGAGACAGTGCCACTGGGCCGTTCTCGTGGCTCCACGGTCCCTCGCGGGAGACCGTCACCTGGATCGGCTCGTGCCCGGCCTCTTCCAACCCCTTCGCCACCGCTGCGCCCGAGCGCAGCGAGACGTCGTGCTCGGAGGAGCGGCCGCCGCAGAGGACCACGACCCTCATTCGACTTCTTCTTCCGGTTCGACGGAGCCCGCCGCGCGCTTGCCGACGACCACGGTCACCCCCGTGCCGGGCTCGACTTCCGAGCCCGGGGGCGGGAACTGATCGGTCACCCGCCCCACCTGCGAGGGGACTTCGGTTTCCTGTTCGGACACGGACGGCTCCAGCCCGGCGGCGCGCAGCGTTTCGACCGCCTCGGCCCGTTCCTTGCCGATCACGTTGGGCACCCGCGCCTGCTCCTCGCCTTCGGAGACGACGATCGTCACGGTCGAGCCGCGCGGCAGCTCGGAGCCGGCGCTCGGCGACTGGCGAATGACCTCGCCCGCCGGGACCTCGCTTTCCTCTCCTTCGACGCTGGGCGAGAGGCCCCGGGCGCGAATCTGCTGCACCGCCACCGACCGCTGGCTGCCGACCAAGACCGGCACCCTGGCCAGCTTCGGCCCGCTGGAGACGGTGAGGGTGACGGTCGAGCCGCGGGTCGCCGTCGTGCCCCCGCGCGGGTCGGAGCTGATCACCAGTCCCGCCTCGACGCTCTCGGAGTTGGCGCTCCGCACCAGCGGCTCGAAGCCGGCCTCTTCCAGCGCCGCCACCGCCTCCTCCTGGCTCTCGCCTGCGACGCCCGGAACCTCGGCGCTGCCCGGACCGGCACTGACCGTCAGCACGACCTGCGGCTTCGAGCAGAAGAAGCTGACGAAGGCGCAGTCGAGGGAGGTCTCACCGGCCGAGGGGTCCTGCTCGAGCACGGTCCCGGCGGCGACTTCGCGCCGCACCCGCTTGACGCCGTCGACCTTGAAGCCGTCCTGCTCCAGCAGCGAGATCGCGACGTTGAGCTGGTTGCCGGTTACGCGAGGGACGTCGGTGGTCGTGTCGCGGGTCAGCGCCAGGCCGGCGAAGATGCCGGCCAGGACGGCAAGCGCGATCAGCGCCCACAGCCAGCGACGACGGCGACGCTCCTCCTCGTCCTCGGCGGCAGCCGCTTCGTCGGTCACGACCACCGGCGGCAGCGGCGCGAAGGCCGCCGTCCCGCCCCCGGCCGCCCCGGGGTCCGCCAGCGCCGCGTCGAGCGCCGCGATGAAAGCCTCGGCGCTCTGAAAGCGCTGCCCCGGGTCCTTCTCCAGCGCCCGCATCGCGACGGCGTCGAGCGCCGGCGAGACGGCGGGATTGATCGAGCTCGGCCGCTGCGGCATGTGGGAGACCTGCTTCATCGCGATCGCCACCGCCGAGTCGGCCTCGAAGGGGACGCGTCCGGTCAGCGCCTCGTAGAGGATCACGCCGACCGAGTAGAGGTCCGAGACGGCGGTCACGTCCTGACCCTGCGCCTGCTCGGGCGAGAGGTAGTGCGGGGTCCCCATCACCGACCCGGCCTGGGTTATTTCCGAGGCGCCGGCGCGGGCGATGCCGAAGTCGGTGACGATCGCCGTCCCCTCGCCGTCGACGATCACGTTCTGCGGCTTGAGATCGCGGTGCACGACCCCGTGTCGGTGGGCGAAGCCGGCTGCCTCCAGCACTTGTCGCACCAAACCGACGGCCTGCTCCGGCGTCAGGCCCTGGTCGATCAGCGCCTTCAGCGACCGTCCCTCCAGCAGCTGCATGGCGATGTAGTAGGTGCCGTCGACGTCGCCGCGGTCGAAGACGGCGACCACGTGGGGGTGCTGCAGGCCGGCGGCGGCCTCGGCCTCGCGACGGAAGCGCTCGACGAACTCGCGGTCCTGGGCGAAGCGCTGGTGGAGGATCTTGAGGGCGACGCTGCGCTGCAGGTGCGAGTCCTCGGCCAGCCAGACGTCCGCCATCCCGCCCGACCCGATCCGGCGCAGCAGCAGGTAGCGCCCGTCGATCACCGCGCCTTCGGCTATCTGCAGCACCCGCCACTCCTCTGTCCTCTGGGCATTTCCCTCATTCCCCGCTCAGCACCGCTTCGGCGACGTCGCGAAATATCGGCGCCGCGATCTCGCCCCCGAACGAGTCGGTGCACTCGACCGTCACCGCGATCGCTATCTCGGGATCGTCCGCCGGGGCGAAGCCTATGAACCAGGCCTGGTTCGCGTCGCCCCCGCCGCAGCTCTCGTTGAACGGCGTTTCCGCGGTTCCCGTCTTGCCGGCGACCGGGATGCCGGAGATCGCGGCGTTGGTGCCGGTCCCTTCGCTGACCACCCCTTCCATCGCGTTCGTCAGCGCCGCCGCCGTCTCCTCGTCGATCGGCTGGCCGTAACGGGACGGGTCCAGCCGCTCGGTCACCCGCCCGTCGGGGTCGACCACACGGCTCCAGATCTGCGGCTTCATCAATGTGCCGCCGTTGGCGACCGCCGCGGCGACCTCGGCCATCTGCAACGGGGTCACCAGCAGTCGCTCCTGGCCGATCGCGACCCGGGCGACGTCGACCGGATCGCCGCGGCCGAGCAGGTCGTCGCCTTCGTAGACGCCGCTGCGGTAGACCTGATCGTCGGGCAGGTCGATCGCCGGCGTCGAGCCGAAGCCGAAGCGGTCCATGTACTCGAAGAGCGTGTCGGAGCCGACCTCTTCGCCGAGCTGGGCGAACCAGGTATTGACCGAGCCGGTCAGCGCCGCTTCGAGCGGGATCGGCCCGTAGCTGGCGCCGTCGGAGTTGGCAAGCGGCTGGCCCTGGACGTCGATCGTCGCCGGCGCTTCGATCGTCGATTCGAGGTCGATCGCGCCGCTGTCGAGACCGGCCGAGGCCGTCACCACCTTGAAGGTCGAGCCGGGCGGGTACAGCCCCTGGGTGGCGCGGTTGAGCAGCGGCGTTTCGAAGGTGTTGCGGTTCAGCTCCGAGAAGTCGAAGGGAACGCGATTGGGGTCGTAGGGAGGGTTGGACGCCATCACCTCGACCCGGCCGGTGCTCGGCTCGATCGCCACCACGGCGCCGAAGCCAGCCGCTTCGAGGCCGGCGAGCGCCACCCGCTGCGCTTCGGGGTCGAGGTTGGTGACGACGTCGTTGCCCTCCTGGGTCTGCCCGCGCAGCTCGTCGAGCAGCGAGACGAACTCCGACTCTTCGCCGACCAGTTCGTCGTTGTGGAACTGCTCGAACTGGCTGTTGCCCTGGCGCACGAAGCTGTAGCCGATCGGGTGCCCGTACAGGCCCGCTTCGGGGTAGCGGCGCACGTAGCGCTGCGCGTCGCCACGGCCCTTGGCGACCGAGCGGGCGATGACGGTGCCGTCGGCGGCGAGGATGCGGCCGCGCTCGATCCGCTGCTGTTCCAGCAGCGGCCGTTTGTTGGCGTTCTTCTCCTTCAGCGCCTCGGCCTCGAACACCGACCAGTACGAGGTGAAGCCGATCAGGATCGCGAAGAGGACGACGATCAGGCCGAAGAGCTTGACGATCTGGCGGTTCACGCCGGCTCCATCGCCAGCGGCGCGCCGCGAGCGGAGGCGGCCGCCTCGCGGCGGGCTCGGTCGGAGATCAAGAGCAGCAGCCCCAGCAGGACGAAGTTGGCGACGATCGAGCTGCCGCCGTAGCTGATGAAGGGCAGGGTGACGCCGGTCAGCGGAATCACCCGGGTGACGCCGCCGACGATCACGAAGGCCTGGATGGCGAACACCGCCGTCAGCCCGGTGGCCAGCAGCTTCGAGAAGCCGTCGTCGGCGAGCAGGGCGATCTTGAGGCCGCGCGCCGCGAACAGCAGGTAGGCGAGGATCACCCCGCAGGCGCCGAAGAGGCCGACCTCGTTGACGATCAGCGAGTAGATCGTGTCGGTCTGCGCCGCCGGCAGCAGCGGTGCGTTCGTGCCGGGGATCGTGATCAGAGCCTGACCGAAGCCTTTGCCGAAGAGGCCGCCGTCGGCCTGGGCGAAGATCGATTGCAGGATCTGGTAGCCGGTGTCGGTCGGGTCCGAGTACGGGTCGAGCCAGATGTCGACG
>DASVWY010000120.1:0-2225 GCA_036392975.1 Solirubrobacterales bacterium
GAAGAGCTGCGGCATCTCGTCGAGCGAGAAGCGCCGGATGAAGCCGCCGACGCGGGTCACGCGGGGGTCCTTGCGGATCTTGAACATGACCCCGTCGCCGGCTTCGTTCAGCTCGGCCAGCTCGTCCTTGCGCTGCTCGGCGTCGAGGTACATCGAGCGGAACTTGATCAGCTCGAAGCTGGTGTTGTCGCGGCCGGCACGGCGCTGGCGGAAGAAGACCGGGCCGCGGGACTCGACCTTGATCGCGATCGCAGTTGCGATCATCAGCGGCGAGAAGACGGCGATCAACGCCGCCGAGCCGATCACGTCGAGCAGCCGCTTGGCGGCCATCGAGGCGGAGGTGAGCACCGGCGCGCCGATCGAGAGCAGCGGCAGCCCACCGACCTGGTCCAGCGCCCGGACGCCGTCGAGGAACTCGAACAGGCGCGGGACCACGTCGACCGAGACACCGGCGTCGCGGCAGGCGCGGATCGACTCCAGCAGCTGCTCGTGGCTGGCTCGGGAGAAGGCGATGATCACGCGGTCGATCTGCTGGGCCTCGATGATCGCGTCGAGGTCCTCGAAGCGGCCCAGCCAGGGCAGGTCGGGGCTGCCCTCCTCGTGCACGTCGTCGTCGACGAGGCCGACCGGGACCAATCCGAACTGGGCGTTGTTGCGCAGCTTGCCGACGACCTGCCCCGCGACCAAGCCGGAGCCGAGGATCAGCGTGCGCTGCCGCAGGTCCGGCGCCCGGTGCAGCCCCGCCCGCGCGACCGTCCGAGCGACGCTGGCGAGGACGGCGATGCCGGTGACGGTGAGGAAGGTGAGGAGGACCTCGTCGGAGAGTGGCAGCAGCGAGGCGATCCCGAACAGCGGCCAGGTGATCAGCAGGACGGCGACGAAGCCGCGGGGGACCTCGGTGACGGCGGAGGCCCAGGTTGCCAGCTGGTCGCCGCGGTAGAGGCCGATGCTGAAGGTGGCGAAGGGCCAGAGCAGCGTTGCGCAGACGATGTAGGCGAGCCCTCCCCACGAGGGCTGCCAGAGGACGGTGACGGCGATCGCCGCCGCGGAGCAGGCGGCGAGGGAGTCCGCCGCGAACAGCATCCGGGCCAGCACCGACCCGCGTCGCCTCGCCCGGCTGCTCGTCTCCCGCGGCGCAGCCGCATCTATCTCATGCGCCTCAACGGCGGAGCCATGGGGGGGATGGGTAGCGGTCGAACTCTCCATTTTGGCTAAGTCGAGGGCGTCTTTCGCGGCTGGGCAGGGGTTGTCGAGTTGCTCATCGGGGGGCGCGAGTCAATCTCTTGTGCCGCTTCCCGTTGAAACACGGGACGGCGAACGATGGTGCACTTCGATACGCGCGTTTTCTGGATTCCGGGCCGCTGGACAGGCGCGGCGTATCTGGAAAATAGCCGGGATGCGGGGAAAACTCCATGGCAGTCAACAAATCGACAACAAGTTTGCCGTGCTTAAGCCGGCAACGCGCGTTGCAGAGCGAAGATCGTTGACTCTCTTAAACGAATATTCGAAGTTTTTGTAAGGTATCTGGGCGAAAAGGCCCTCAATGAGCCTCGTCGGAGGCGTGCGCCGGCGGTCGCGACTCCTCCGCCAGAGAGGTGATCTCGAGCGGACCGTGAGCGGCTGCTTCCAGGACCTCGGTCGCCTCCTCGGCAGAACGGGCGTACAGCTCGACCAGCATGTGAACAACGATCCGCTCCTCGTCGTGCTTGTGAAAACGGACGTGGGCGAAGAACTCACGCACGCCCGCCTCCCCGAAGGCGCCATAAGCCAGAAGCTCCGCCGCTTCGGGGCCGGCACAGCTCTCTACCCGGTCCTGATCGACCGTAACGGTGCAGGAGGCGACCCAGGGGGTGCCGGCCACCATCCGCTCCCAGCGGTCCTCGATCGGGACGACGCGGTCGTCCTGGAAGGTCAGGTGCGGCTGGTCGTGCATGCAGGCCAGGCACTGGACGACCGATTCCTGCACCTCGTCGATCCCTTCGGCGAGCATCCCGGTCTCGGGATCGACGCGGCGGATCGCGTCGTAGTGGATCTGGATCTCGAGGTTCTCAGACCAGCAGCGGTAGCAGCGCAACCAGGCGGGACGGTCGCTGCCCAGCTCGCTCATGCGGCGGCGGCTGCCGCCGCCCGCTGCGAGACCAGCTCGACGATCTCGCCCATGATCCGGTTGACGTCGAAGTCCTTTGGCGTGTAGACGCCGTCGACGCCGGCCGCGCGCAGGCGCT
>DASVWY010000121.1:0-5681 GCA_036392975.1 Solirubrobacterales bacterium
TCGCCTGGGCGGCGATGGGGATGACGGTCCTGATCCCCTGGTTGATCGGACGGGCTGTCAACGCGATCGAGGCCGGCGAACGACCCGACCTACTGCCGCTGGCGCTGGCGATCGTCGCGGCCGGGATCCTGCGACTGGGGCTGACGATGGTGCGGCGGGTCGTCGCCGGCCGGGTCTCGCTGGCGGTCGAGTTCGACCTGCGCGAGCGCTTCTACGCCCACCTGCAGCGGCTCGAGCTCGGCTTCTTCGACGGTCAGCAGACCGGGCAGTTGATGTCGCGAGCCACGGTCGACCTGCAATCGATCCGCTTCTTCCTCGGCTACGGCCTGATCTTCATCACCCAGAACCTGCTGACGATCGTGCTCGCCAGCGCCGTGATGCTGGCGATCGAGCCTTGGTTGGCGCTGCTGGCGCTGGCGCCCGCGCCGCTCGTCGTCTACACCGCCTCGCGCTACAACCGGGTCTCGCGCCCGGCTGTGCAGGAGGTGCAGCAGCGCCTCGCCGAACTGACCGCGGAGGCCGAGGAGAGCGTCTCCGGGGTCCGCATCGTCAAGGCCTTCGCACGCGAGGAGCACCAGCTGCACCGCTTCCGGCGCGTGGTCGGCCGCGTCTTCGATCAGAGCGTCTACTCGACCCGCCTACAAGCCTTCTTCTCGCCCCTGCTCGGCCTGCTGCCGCAGTTGGGGATCGCCCTGGTCCTGCTGATCGGCGGCCGGCAGGTGATCGCCGGCGAGCTCAGCCTCGGCGACTTCACCGCCTTCTACACCTACCTGGCGATGCTGGCGGCGCCGATGCGGATGCTGGGGATGGCGATGGGGATGGCGCAGCGGGCGATCGCCTCCGGCAACCGGCTGTTCGAGATCCTCGATCGCGAGCCGCGAATCGAAAGCCCGCCCGATGCGCCGCCGCTGCCGGCGGGGGCCGGGCGGGTCGAGCTGCGGGGCGTCAGCCTCCACTACGGAAGCCCCTCAGCGCCGAGTTCGCGCTCAGTTCCGGATAGCGAGACTAAACGCGAACTCGCGCTCTTGGGGGTGGACCTGGATGTCGCGGCGGGGCGGACGGTGGCGCTGGTTGGGCCGTCGGGGTCGGGCAAGACCAGCCTGGTGGCGTTGATCGCGCGGCTCTACGACCCCAGCGAGGGTGCGGTCCTGGTCGATGGCGTCGACGTTCGCTCCGTCGACCTCGCCTCGCTGCGAACCGAGGTCGCCTTCGTCGGCGACGAGAGCTTCCTCTTCAGCGCCAGCGTCGCCGAGAACATCGCCTACGCGACGCCCGACGCCAGCCGCGAGGCGATCGAGACGGCGGCGCGGCGCGCCCAGGCCGACGAGTTCATCCGCGAGCTGCCCGACGGCTACGAGACGCGGGTCGGGGCGCGCGGCTGGACCCTCTCCGGCGGCCAGCGCCAGCGGATCGCGATCGCCCGGGCGCTGCTCGCCGACCCCCGCATCCTCATCCTCGACGACGCCACCTCCTCGGTCGACGCCCGCACCGAGGCGACGATCAAGGCCGGCCTGCGCGAGGTGATGGCGGGTCGGACGACCTTCATCATCGCCCACCGTCTCTCCACCGTCTCGCTGGCCGACGAGGTCGTGGTGATGGACGGCGGGCAGGTCGTCGACCGCGGCTCCCATCGGGAGCTGCTCGAGAGCTGCGGCTTCTACCGCGAGATCGCCGAGCACGGCCTCGCCGACTCGGTCTTCCTGCAGCGGGACCTGGAGCAGCGCGAGGAGCTGGCGCGCCTGTGAGCCGCCTGCGCAACGTCTATCTCCTCTTCGCCGCGCTCTGGCGGCTGCTCCGCGGCCAGGACCAGCGGGGGCGCAAGCTGCGCTGGATGGCCGGGCTCCTGCGCCCGTACCGCGCCAGGGTCGCGCTCGCCTTCGTCGCGATGCTGGCAGCCACCGGCGCGGCCCTCGCGCCCCCCTACCTCGCCGGCCAGGCCATCGACGCCGGCATCGTCCCCGGCGACACCGGCGCCCTGACCACGATCGTCATCGCCTTCGTCGGCGTCGCGATCCTCTACGCCGCCGCCACCTTCGCCCAGACCTACCTGGTTGGCTGGGTCGGCACCCGCGCCCTCCAGGACCTGCGCGAGCACGTCTTCTCCCACCTGCAGGCGATGTCGATCGGGTTCTTCACCCGCCGCAGCCCGGGGGTCCTGATCAGCCGCATGACCAACGACATCGAGGCGCTCAACCAGCTCGTCACCAGTGGCGTCGTGACCCTCTTCTCCAGCACCCTCACCCTGGTCGGCGTCGTCGTCATCCTGCTTCTGCTCGACCTGCAGTTGGCGCTGGTCACCTTCCTCACCTTCCCGCTGCTCGCGGTCGCCAGCGTCGTCTTCCGCATCGTCTCCCACGGCGCCTACCGGGCGACGCGAGAGCGGATCGCGGCGGTCACCGCCTACCTCCAGGAGACCCTGAGCGGGATGCGGGTGGTGCGCAGCTTCGGCCAGGAGTCCCGGCACACGGCGGCGATGACCGAGCTGAACGAGGCCAACCGCGAGGCCAACATGAAAACCGTCTACCTCAACGCCTCCTACTTCCCAGCGGTCGAGCTGCTCTCCGCCGTCGCCACCGCGGCGATCGTCCTCTACGGCGGCGCCCAGGTGATCGACAACGCGATCCAGGTCGGCGTCGTCGTCGCCTTCATCGGCTACCTGCAGGTCTTCTTCGATCCGATCCAGCAGCTCTCCCAGCTCTACACCACCTACCAGCAAGGAATGGCGGCGCTCGACAAGGTCTTCGATCTGCTCGACACCGAGCCCGAGATGGTCGACGCGCAGGGCGCTCTCGACCCCGGGACGCTGCGCGGAGAGATCGCGATGGAGGGGGTCTGGTTCTCCTACCGCGACCAGATGCAGGATGGCGAGGAGAGCGGCGAATGGGCGCTGCGCGAGATCGACCTGCACGTTCCCCCGGGCCAGACCCTGGCCCTGGTCGGCGCAACCGGGGCGGGAAAGTCGACCCTGGCGAAGCTGGTGGCGCGCTTCTACGACCCGCAGCGAGGCCGGGTGCTGGTCGACGGCCACGATCTGCGGCAGCTGCGCCAGCAGGGGCTGCGGCGGCAGCTCGGGATCGTCCCGCAGGAGGGATTCCTCTTCTCCGGCAGCATCCGCGACAACATCGCCTTCGGCCGACCCGAGGCGACGCTGGAGGAGATCGAGGCCGCTGTCGCGGCGGTGGGAGCGACGGAGTTCATCGCCGCCCTGCCGCGGGGAATCGAGACCGAGGTCGGCGAGCGGGGCATTCAGCTCTCCGCCGGCCAACGGCAACTGGTCGCCTTCGCCCGGGCGCTGCTGGCCGAGCCGCGGATCCTGATCCTCGACGAGGCGACCTCGAACGTCGACGTGCGGACCGAGAAGACGATCGAGCGCGGCTTGGAGCGCCTGCTGGCCGGCCGCACCGCGATCGTCATCGCCCACCGCCTCTCGACGATCCGCCGCGCCGGCAAGATCGCCGTCCTCGATGACGGCCGCATCGCCGAGAGCGGCACGCACGAGGATCTGATCGACGCGGGCGGCCCCTACGCCCGCCTCTACGGCGCCTGGCGCGAGTCTTCAGCCGCCTGAGCGGGTCGAGAGCCAGGCGCCGGCTATCGGCCGCCTCAGCCGGGGCCGATGCCGCCGCCGGAGGATTCGCCGCCGCCGGTTTCGCCACCGCCTTCGGTGCCGCCGCCCGCCGGCGCCCCGCCGCCGGCGCCGCCTGCTTCTTCGGCCGAGCCGGCGCCGCCGGTTTCAGGGGCCACTTCTTCTTCTTCGACTTCAGGCGCTATTTCTTCTTCTTCGATGCCTTCCACGGGTTCTTCGGGCGCCGCCCCTCCGGTTACGGCACCTGGCGCCGGTGCGCTCGGGCCTTCGGCGCACTCGGTGAGGCCGTAGGCGCTCGCGGCCGACTGGAACGAAGCCAACGCCGAGGAGGCGTCGGATTCGGCCGTTGCAAGCGCTTCCTCTTCACCCCGTTCGGCCGCCAGCTGCACGTCGCTCTCGGCCTGGCCCAGCTCTTCGGCGGCGGCGATGAACTCGTCGTAGCCGGCGCTGTCGTCGCTAGGCCTGCCGAGGTCCCGCAGGCGCTCGACCATGCCCTCGTAGAGGTCGGCCACCTGCACCGCTTCGGAGGCCACCGCTGAGTCGGTGGTGCCGACGGTCCCCACCGCCGCGTTCACCTCGGCGCAGATCCCGTCGCCCTGGGCGATCAGCTCTTCTTTGCTGAGAGCGGCCGGGGCTTCGGTCACGGGCGCGGCTGGCGCCGCCGTGGTCTCCTCGTCGCCGTCGCCGCCGCAGCCGGCGATCGCAAGCATCGCCAGCCCAAATGCCGCTGAGTAGAGCAAGCACCTCCTCATCGGCGCCGAAGCTAGCAAAGCGGCTGGATGACGCTGGACGCCCGGGAAGAGGTCGACTGCGGCCCAGGGACTCGAACCCCGACTACCTCGTCCAGAGCGAGGCGTGCTGCCATTACACCAGGCCGCAAGGCGAGACTCAGGATATCGACGCGAGGTCGCTGTCGGGATCGGCGATCCGATCGCGGGCGACGCCGACGTCGATGCCGTCGGCAAGCAGGCGCCGTGCCTCGGCCAGGTCTTCGGAGCGACCGACGCTGAGCGCGCCGGCGACGCGACCGTCCTTCAGGTACCAGACGGAGAACTCGCCGGCCCCGCGGTCGCCGCGCCAGATCTCCTCGTCCCACTCGTAGGCGGGCCCGACGTACTCGAGGCTGGCCCAGTCGGCGAGGTCGCTGAAGAAATAGGGCACGACGTCGTAGTCGCGGTCCTCGCCGAGCATGTTGCGAGCCGCGTGCATCCCCTGCTGCATCGCCACGTCCCAGTGCTCGATCCGCAGCCTACGGCCGTGGACGACGCTGTCGTAGGAGCAGCAGTCGCCGGCGGCATAGATGCCCTCAGCGGACGTTTGCAGCTTCGAGTCGCAGAGAATGCCGTTGTCGACCTCGAGCCCTGCCCGCTCGGCCAGCATCACGTCGGCGCGGACGCCGGCCCCGACCACCACCGCGTCGCACTCGATCGCGCGACCGCTCTTGGTCAGCACCGCCCTCACCCGCCCGTCGCCCTCGAACGCCTGCAGCTCCTCGCCGCCGTGCACGGTGACGCCGTGCTCTTCGAGGCGGTCCTGGAACCAGCGGCCGGCGGCCTCGCCGAAGGTCCGCGAGAGCGCCACGTCCTCCATCATCACGATCGTGCACTCGACTCCCCTCGCGGTCAGCGAGGCGGCGACCTCGGTGCCGATGTAGCTGCCGCCGATCAGGACCACGTGCTCGGCCGCCTCGGCGTCGGCCCGGATCGCATCGGAGTTGCCGAAGGCGCGCAGGTAGTGGACCCCCTCGTTCTCGGCCCCGTCGACGCGCAGGATGTTGACCATCGCTCCGGTGGCGAGCAGCGCCTTCTCGAAGGAGACCTCCTCCCCGCCCTGCAGCTTCGCCGTCCGCGCCTCGGGGTCGAGCGACATCACGTTGCGGCCGCTCGCCAGCTCGACCCCGTTCTCCTCATACCAAGAGGGCGGGTTGACGTAGGCGTCCTCGCGCCCGGCCTCGCCGCGCATGTACTCCTTCGAGAGCGGCGGTCGTTCGTAGGGCGGCTCGGGCTCGCGCCCGGCGAGCAGGATCGAGCCCTCGGCCCCGCGCTTGCGAAGCTCCGCCGCGCAATGGGCGGATGCCAGGCCTCCGCCGACCAGA
>DASVWY010000122.1:0-7353 GCA_036392975.1 Solirubrobacterales bacterium
GGATCTCGTCGAGGAAGAGGATCGTCGGCCTCCCGTTCGCCCGCCGCCGCTCCCGCGCCCGCTCGATCACCGCGCGGATCTCGGCTTTGCCGGCGTTGACCGCCGACTCCTCCTCGAAGGCCCCGTCTGCCCGTGCCGCGGCGATCCGCGCCAGCGTCGTCTTCCCCGACCCCGGCGGCCCGTAGAGGATCGCGCTGTGCGGATGTCCGCTCTCGATCGCAGTCCTGAGCGCCGACCCCTCCCCAAGGATGTGCTCCTGCCCGACCAGCTCGTCCAAGGACCGCGGCCGCATCCGCACGGCCAGTGGAGCATCGGAATCCATCTGGGCGGGTTGGGCGGTTTCGCTTTCGAACAGGCGGTCGGGCATCCGCTTTTGAGTGTGACCAAGTCGCATGAATACCGGCACAGTGAATTGAGTCGAGTCGCACACTCGTGCGTTCGTCAGCCGTAGCTTGGCGGCTGCTGCGGAAGCAGCGGTCGCCCCCGCCGGTGGACCGCCGGCCCCACGGATCGCACCTTGGGGAGAGAGGGTTCGATTCCCTCCGGGGGCGCTATGATGCGCGACACGCGATCCGGGGGCTTGGTTACACCGGCTTCCCCAAGGTTTCGCAAACGACCCGCTCCGGCGGGTCGTTTGCATGAGGCCTACAATCGCGCCATGGAGATCGCCACGCAGGCCCCCCCGTCCCAGTCCACCCTCGAGAGCTTCAACCCCGCCACCGGCGAGCTGGTCGGATCGGTCGCGACGATCGCGCCCGACCAGGTCCAGCTCGTCGTCGACGACGTCGCCCGCATCCAGCCCGCCTGGGCGGAGCTGTCGCTGGCCGACCGCGCCACCTACATGCGCCGCGCCGCCGACGCGCTGCTCGACGACATCGACGAGATCGCCGAACTGCTGGTCAACGAGCAGGGCAAGCCGCGCGCCGAGGCCTACACGATGGAGCTGCTGCCGACGGTCGACGCCCTGCACTGGTGCGCCAAGGCCGGCCCCAAGATCCTCGCCGACGAGAAGGTCCGCATGTCGCAGGCCTTCCTGATGAGCAAGAAAGGCCGCTTCTCCTACGAGCCGATCGGCGTCGTCGGCGTGATCGCGCCCTGGAACTACCCCTGGTCGATCCCCTTCGGCGAGGTGGCGATCGCGCTGATGGCGGGTAATGGGGTGATCTTCAAGCCCGCGAGCCTGACGCCGCTGTTGGGCGAGCGGATCCAGCGGATCTTCGAGAAGGGCGGGCTGCCCGAGGGCCTGGTCCGTGTCGTCCACGGCGGCGGCGCCGTCGGCGACGCGCTGGCGCGCTCCAGCGCCGGCAAGATCTTCTTCACCGGCTCGGTCGAGGTCGGCCGCAAGGTCGGCGAGGTCTGCGCCGGGCAGCTGAAGGGCTCGGTGCTGGAGCTGGGCGGCAAGGACCCGATGATCGTCTGCGCCGACGCCGACCTGCCCAACGCGATCTCCGGGGCCGTCTGGGGCGGCTTCGCAAACGCCGGCCAGACCTGCTCGGGGATCGAGCGCGTCTACGTCGTCCGCGAGGTCGCCGACCGCTTCGTCGAGGGCGTCGCCCGCGAAGCGGCAAAGCTGCGCCTCGGCGACCCGCTGCAGTGGGAGACCGAGATCGGCCCGATGACCTCCGACGGTCAGTACGAGATCGTCGTCGAACTGATCGAGGACGCGGTCGCGGCTGGCGCGACCAAGCTCTGCGGCGGCCCGACCGACGTTGCCGGCCTCTCCGGCAAGTTCGTCGCCCCGACCGTGCTGACCGGCGTCACCCACCAGATGCGGATCATGAAGGAGGAGATCTTCGGCCCGGTGCTGCCGATCGTCGTCGTCGACTCCGAGCAGGAGGCGATCGACCTCGCCAACGACTCCGAGTTCGGCCTCGGCGCCTCGGTCTGGACCAAGGACCGCCAGAAGGGGGCGCGGATCGCCCGCCGGATCGAATCGGGGATGGTCTGGGTCAACGACCACTCCTTCAGCCACGGCGCCTGCCAGTGCGCCTGGGGCGGGGTCAAGGACTCCGGCGTCGGCCGCTCGCACTCCAAATTCGGCTTCTACGAGTGCGTCAACATCAAGATGAACGCCTGGGAGCCGGGTATGACCCGGGACTTCTGGTGGCACCCCTACGACCGCACGCTGGGCGAAGCCGTCCGCGCCTCGGCCAAGATCCTCTACGGCAAAGGCGCCACCCGCACCAAGGCCCTGCGCGAGGGCGCCGGCCCCCTGCTCGAGGTCGGCCGCCGCACGCTGCGCAAGAAGCGGCGCTAGCGCTCGAGCCATCCCGGTAGGGGTTCCACTTAAAATACAAGACGTTCCACCCCTACCGGGATGGCTCGAGTGAGAATCGCAGCGTGAGTACGGCTATTGAGCTAAACGGGCTGCGCCGGGAGTTCGGCGAACGCGCGGCTCTGGATGGGGTCGACCTGACGCTCGAGGCCGGCAAGACGCTGGTCGTGCTGGGCCCGAACGGGGCCGGCAAGACGACCCTGCTGCGGATCCTGGCGACGCTGCTGCGGCCGAGCGGCGGCGAGGTCGGGGTTCTGGGCGCGCGCCTGCCCGGCGAGGCCTGGAAGGTGCGGGGCCGGATCGGCCTGCTCGGCCACGAGCCGCTGCTGTACCGCGACCTCAGCGGCCGCGAGAACCTGCGCTTCCACGCCCGCCTCCACGGCCTCGACGCCGACCGGGCCGAGAGCCGGATCGCGACGCTGCTGGCCGCGGTCGGGATGGAGCGCCGCGCCGACGAGCGGGTCGCAGAGCTCTCGGCTGGGATGCGGCAGCGGCTGGCGATCTGCCGCTGCGTCCTGCACGAGCCGGACCTGCTGCTGCTCGACGAGCCCGACTCCAACCTCGATCTCGCCGGGCGCGAGCTGGCGCGCGAGCTGATCGGGCCGAGCGAGGGGCGCACCCGCATCGTCGTCACCCACGATCCCGAGCGCTTCCTGCCCGAGGCCGACCGGGTGCTGCGGCTGGCGGTCGACGGCAGCGCCGAGCTGACCGAGGCGGTGCTGCGATGACCCCCTCGGCCGTCGCCTTTCGCGCGATCCTCGGCAAGGACCTGCGCACCGAGCTGCGCACCCTGCAGTCGCTGCCGGCGATGGCGCTCTTCGCCGTCACCACCTTCGTCATCTTCCGCTTCGGCCTCGACCGCACCGCACTCTCCGGCAGCCTCGCCGCCGGGGTGCTGTGGGCGACGCTGCTCTTCGCCGCGATTCTCGGCATCAACCGCCTCTTCGTCGCCGAGCGCGAGGAGGGGGGCTTCGACGCGATCCGCCTGGCGCCTATCGACCGCACCGCCCTCTTCGCCGCCAAGGCGGCGGCGCTGCTGGTCTACCTGGTCGTGCTGGAGCTGATCGTCGTGCCCGTCTTCGCCGTCTTCTTCCTCGACTCCGCCGCCGCCCTGCCGCCGCTCGCCGCCGTTCTCCTCCTCGCCGACCTCGGCTTCGCCGCGACCGGCACCCTGATCTCTTCGATGGCGGTCCACTCGCGCGCCCGCGACCTGCTGGCGCCGCTGGTCCTGCTGCCGCTCGTGGTGCCGCTGATGATCGCCGCCACCGGCGCCAGCGAGCCGCTGCTGGAGCTGGGCGGTCCCGCCTACGATCGCTTCGGCACCTGGCTGGCGGTGCTCGGTCTATACGATCTGATCTTCCTCCTCGTCGGATACGCGGTGTTCGACTTCCTGCTGGAGGACTGAGGCGCCCCTTCCCTCAGACCGCGCAGAACGCATGTACGGCAAAGGTCTCAGAGCCCTCTCGATCGCCACCGTGGCGACGCTCGCCCTCGCTCTCTCGCTGGCCTTCTTCTACGCGCCGCTCGACGCCGACCAGGGCTTCATCCAGAAGATCTTCTACCTGCACGTGCCGCTGTCGATCGTGGCGCTGCTCGGCTTCGTCGCCGGCGGCGTCTTCGCGATCCTGCACCTGCGCAGCGGCGAGGCGCGCTGGGACGCCTACTCCTACGTCTCGATCCACATGTCGGTCATCTTCGGCGTCGCCGTCCTCATCACCGGCTCGATCTGGGCCAAGGCCTCCTGGGGACACTGGTGGGTCTGGGACGAGCCGACCCTGGTCAGCTTCCTGATCGTCTTCCTCATGTACGCGACCTACTACCCCTTCCGCTACGCGATCGAGGACCGCGAGCGTCAGGCCCGCTACGCCTCGGTGTTCGCGATCGTCGCCGGCGCCTTCGTGCCACTCAACTTCATGGCGGTGCGGATGGCCGAGAGCCTCGTCCACCCGCGCACTTTCGCCACCGCCAATGGCGGCCTCCCCGGCTCGATGATGCTGACCTTCCTCGTCAGCCTGGCGGCGATGGCGCTGCTCTGGGTGACCCTGGTCAAGTTCGAGCTGACCGCCAAGAGCGCCTCCGGCCAGCTGAAGCGGCTGCGCCGCGCCCTCGACGCTCCGTCTCCCGGCGGCGGCTCCCGCGTGGCGCCGGAGGTGAGCTGATGACGCCCGTGGAGCTGCTGCCCCTCGCCGCCCCGGCGCTGCCGCTGGACGAGGCCGGCAAGTACGTCGCCGGCGCCTACGTCGTCTTCCTCGTCCTGATCGTCGTCTACGTCGCGATCATGGCGGCCAAACTGCAGCGGATCGAGCGCGAGCTGCGCGAGCTGGCGGGCTTCGCGGAGCATCGCGCCAATGGAGAGCAAGCCGCCCCCGGTGGCGGGGGTGAGACGCCAACCTTGGCGTCTCACGGGAGCAGAGGAGGCGGCGCCTGATGTCTGAGCTCCTGGCCCTCGGCGTCTCCCACAAGACGGCGCCGCTCGACCTGCGCGAGCGGCTCTCGCTGACCGAGGGCCGCGCGGTCGGCGCCCTGCACGAGCTGACGGCGGCAGACGGCATCCACGAGGCGGCGGCGATCTCGACCTGCAACCGCACCGAGCTCTACCTGGTCGTCTCCGACACGGTCGAAGCCGAGTCGACAGCGCTCGGTGTGCTGACCCGCCAGGCGGAGATCCGCCCGACCGAGCTGCTCGGCCACCTCTACTCGCTGCGCTCCGGCGACGCCGCCCACCATCTCTTCCAGGTCACCGCCGGCCTCGACTCGATGATCGTCGGCGAGGCCGAGATCCAAGGCCAGGTCAAACGCGCCTACGAGCTGGCGCTGGTCGAGGGCGCAACCGGGCCGATCCTCAACCGCCTCTTCCGCGGCGCCCTCGCGGCCGGCGGACGCGTCCGCGAGGAGACCGCGATCGGCGAGCGCGGCGCCTCGATCCCCTCCGTCGCGGTCGAGCTGGCGCGCCGCACGCTCGGCGACCTCAGCGAGAAGCGGGTGCTGGTGGTCGGCGCCGGCGAGACCGCCGAGCTGGTCGCCAAGGCGCTGGTCGCCCGCGGCGTCGCCACCGTCTTCGTCGCCAACCGCCACTACGACCGCGCGATCGGCCTCGCCCAGCGCTTCGGCGGCGACGCCGTGCGGTTCGAGGAGCTGCCCGAGCAGCTCGCCGCCGCCGACATCGTCGTCTCGGCGACCAACTCGCCCCACCACATCGTCGAGCGGGACGGCCTCGAACAGGTGATGGAGAGCCGCGACGGCCGGCCGCTGCTGCTGGTCGACATCGCCGTGCCGCGCGACATCGAGCCCGAGTGCCGCGAAGTCGCCGGCGTCAGCCTGCACGACATCGACGACGTGCAGCAGATCGTCGAGCGCAACATGAGCGGCCGCGAGGCCGAGGCGCGGCGAGCGGAGCCGATCCTCGCCGCCGAGCTGGACCGCTTCGAGCGCTGGCTCGGCTCGCTCGAGGTGGTGCCGACGATCGCCTCGCTGCGCGAGCGCACCGACGAGGTCGTGCGGCGGGTGCTGGCCGAGAACGAGGAGCGCTGGGAGGGGATGAGCGAGGCCGACCGC
Source organism: Solirubrobacterales bacterium (assembly GCA_036392975.1). GTDB lineage: Bacteria > Actinomycetota > Thermoleophilia > Solirubrobacterales > 70-9 > VRUE01. The sequence goes on from DASVWY010000122.1 coordinate 5,831, forward strand.
GAGCGGCTGGCGGCGATGGCGCGCGCGATCGTTTCGCGGCTCCTGCACGAGCCGACTGTGCGGATGAAGCGGGCGGCCGGCAGCGACGACGCCTACCTCTATGTCAGTGCCCTGCGCGAGCTGTTCGGGCTTGATGCGGAGACTGAGCCGGAGGGGGAAAGCAAATCGAATGTGACCGAGCTGCGGAGGGCCGATCCCGGTAGGGGTTCCACTTAACTTTTTTTGAAGACAGGGGGCGGCCGTCCGAGGATGTCGCCGCAAAAAAAGTACAAGACGTTCCACCCCTACCGGGATCGGCCCTTAGCCCACACGCCCCTTACCGGTATAGCTTCGTTAACCCCAACGCTTCCATGATTCGAATCGCCACCCGTAACAGCGCCCTGGCCATGGCTCAGGCCCGTCAAGTGGCCGAGCTCCTGGGGGGAGCCGAGTTGGTTGAAGTGTCCTCGGATGGCGAGCGGGGGGACAAGGGGCGATTCGTGCGGGGGGTGGAGCGGGCGCTGCTGGAGGGTGAGGCAGACCTCGGCGTCCACTCGGCCAAGGACGTGCCGGCGGAGATGGCCGAGGGGCTGACTATCGCTGCGGTGCCGGTTCGTGAGGACCCGGCCGACGTCTGGATCGGCGTCGGAGCCGCGCTCGACGACGTGCCGGAGGGCACTCGGGTCGGCACTGCCAGCCTGCGGCGCCAGGCTCAGCTGCTTGCCGCCAGGCCCGACCTGCAAATCGACGACTTGCACGGCAACGTCGATACCCGCCTGCGCAAGCTCGCCGCCGGTGAGCACGACGCGATCGTCCTCGCCGCCGCGGGTCTGCGCCGGCTCGGTCGCGAGGACGAGGCGAGCTTCGCGATACCGGCGGAGACGATGACCCCGGCCGCGGGCCAGGGCGCGCTGGTGCTGCAGACGCGCGCCGACGACGCGGAGTCGACGAGCGCCGCGGCGGCGGTCGGCGACGAGACGGCACTGCGCGAGCTGACCGCCGAGCGCGCCGCGGTCGCCCTCCTCGACGCGACCTGCGCCTCGCCGATCGGCGTCCATGCCACGCTGGCGCCCGTGAGAACGGAAGCCACGGGCGCGACGGACGGGACGGAGGCCGGGGTTGCGGTCGAGGGCGCCGGAGAACTCGGGCCCGATCCAGCGCCGCATTCAGATGTGCATGCCTCACCCGAAGCCGGCGTGGGCGACCTGCTGGCGATCGAAGCCTTCGTCGGCTTGCCCGACGGCAGCGAGTGGATCCGCGACCGCTTCCAGGCGGACGCGGCGGACCCGGCCGCGGCCGGCGCCCAGCTCGCCGAGCGCCTGCTCGGCGCCGGCGCCCGCGAGATCCTCGACCGCGCCGAGGACTGGCTTAGACGTGTCTGAGCTTTTACACCGCATAGGGGGCATAACCTCGGGCACGTCCGATGGAGCGTGGGCGTGAGCGCGCGCGCGGGCGTCGTCTATCTGGTCGGGGCCGGTCCAGGCGACCCGGGGCTGATGACCGCGCGCTCGCTCGAGCTGATCGCCACGGCCGACGCGATCTTC
>DASVWY010000123.1:0-3233 GCA_036392975.1 Solirubrobacterales bacterium
CGGCCACGACGACCGGATGCCGGCCGGGCATGTCGGCTGAAGCGCTCTGCAGCCCGCCGCTGGCCGTCGCCCGGTACATTCCTGGCTAGCCAGCCAAACGCCGCACGCGCGCGGCGCGACCACAGGAGCAGACTTTGAGCAACCGCACGTTCGTGATCGGGGTCGGGATGACCAAGTTCGAGAAGCCCGGGACCAAGGAGGGCGACTACCCGGACTGGGCCAAGGAGGCGGGGGAGAAGGCGCTCGCCGATGCCGGCATCGCCTACGAGGACGTCGAGCAGGCCTTCGCCGGCTACTGCTACGGCGACTCGACCTACGGTCAGCGGGCGCTCTACCAGCTCGGCCTGACCGGGATCCCGGTCGTCAACGTCAACAACAACTGCTCGACCGGCTCCTCGGCGCTGTTCCTGGCCCGGCAGGCGGTCAAGGGCGGCGTCGCCGAGTGCGCGATGGCGGTCGGCTTCGAGAAAATGGAGAAGGGCTCGCTGGGTGTCAAGTACACCGACCGCACCAACGCGCTCGACAAGCACGCGATGCGGATGTTCGAGATCCGCGACCCCGAGCAGTCGCCGCCGGCGCCGCAGATGTTCGGCAACGCCGGCCGCGACCACATGGAGAAGTACGGCTCGAACCCCGACCACTACGCCTGGATCGGCTGGAAGAACCACAAGCACTCCGTCAACAACCCCTACGCCCAGTTCCAGGACGAGTACACGATCGAGGACATCAAGGCGGCGAAGATGATCCACGACCCGCTGACCAAGCTGCAGTGCTCGCCGACCTCCGATGGCTCGGCCTGCGCGATCGTCGCCTCCGAGCGCTACGTCGACGAGCACGACCTCTGGGAGCAGGCGGTCGAGATCGCCGGCCAGGCGATGATCACCGACCTCAGCTCGACCTTCGCCGAGGACACCGACTGCATGAAGATCGTCGGCTCCGACATGTCGAAGACGGCGGCCGAGAAGGCCTACGCGGAAGCCGAGGTCAGCGCCGAGGAAGTCGACGTCTGCGAGCTGCACGACTGCTTCAGCGCCAACGAGCTGATCACCTACGAAGCGCTCGGCTTCGCGGCCGAGGGGGAGGGGCACAAGCTGGTCGACGAAGAAGCCACCACCTACGGGGGCAAGGTCGTCGTCAACCCCTCCGGCGGGCTGATCTCCAAGGGGCACCCGCTGGGCGCGACCGGGCTGGCGCAGTGCTCGGAGCTGACCTGGCAGCTGCGCGGCCAGGCCGACAAGCGCCAGGTCGACGGCGCCAAGCTGGCCCTGCAGCACAACATCGGCCTCGGCGGCGCCGCCGTGGTCACCGTCTACAAGCCGGCCGCCTAGGAGCGGCCGGAGGAGGAGGGCACGATGGCGAAGCAGCGGGAGGCTCTATCCGGCAAGGTCGTGGCGATCACCGGCGGCGCCCGGGGGATCGGCAAGACGACGGCGACGGCGCTGGTCCGCAAAGGGGCCCGCGTCGCGATCGGCGACCTCGACCTGCCCCTGGCCGAACAGACCGCGACGGAGCTGGGCGGCGGCACGATCGCCGTTGGCCTCGACGTCACCGACCGGGACTCCCTCGCCGCCTTCCTCGACGAGACCGAGCGCGAGCTCGGCCCGCTCGACGTGATGGTCAACAACGCCGGGATCATGCCGGTGACGTTGCTCCCCGAGGAGCGCGACGACTCGATCCGCCGCCAACTCGACATCAACGTCTACGGCGTCATCGTCGGCACCCAGCTGGCGCTCGAGCGGATGGTGCCGCGGCGCAGCGGCCACATCGTCAACGTCGCCTCCTCGGCCGGCAAGGCCGGCGTCCCGGGGATCGCCACCTACTCCGGGACCAAGCACGCCGTCGTCGGCTTCACCGAGGCGGTCCGGGCCGAGCAGCGCGACAGCGGCATCGAGTTCTCGCTGGTGATGCCGGTGACGGTCAACACGGCCCTGACCGAAGGCGTCTCGGACACGCGCGGCGTGAAGAAGGTCGAGCCGGAGCAGGTCGCCGACGAGATCGTCGAGGCGCTCGAAGTGGGCCGCTTCGACGTCTTCGTCCCGCGCTCGCTGAAGTTCACGATCGCCCTGGGGGGCCTGATGCCGCGCCGCGTGCGCGAGGCTGTCGGGCGGCTGATGGGAGTCGACCGGATCATGCTCGACGTCCCCAAATCGGCCCGCCGCGCCTACGAGGAGCGGGCGGCCCACAGCGAGCCCGACCTGGAGCCGGAGACCGAGCCGGCCCATCGCGACGCCGCCTGACCCGAATCCAGTGGGCCGAATCTACGACGCGACCTGGGGCCGGGCCTTCTCGGCCTTCTACGACAGCCTGCTCAAGGGCACCGAGGAGGCGGGGCTGCGGGAGATGCGGCGCGAGACGCTGGCGGCGGCAAGCGGCCGCACGATCGACATCGGGGCCGGAACGGGCGCCAACCTTGGGCTCTATCCCGCAGCGGTCACCAATCTGGTTCTCGCCGAGCCCGACCCGCATATGACCAAGCGGCTGCGCCGGCGGCTGGCTGAGGCGGGATCGCGCGCCGAGCTGGTGGAAGCCCCGGCGGAGGAGCTGCCCTTCGAGGACGCCAGCTTCGACACCGCCGTCTTCACCCTGGTCCTGTGCACGGTGCCGGATCCAAACGCGGCGCTGGCCGAGGCCGCACGGGTGCTGAAACCGGGCGGCAAGCTGCTTTTCGTCGAGCACGTGCGGGCTGAGGATCCAGGTCTGGCCCTCTGGCAGGACCGCCTCGAGACGCCCTGGCGCTTCTTCGCCGACGGCTGCCACTGCAACCGCGACACGGTGGCGGCGATCGAAGCCTCACCCTTGAACCTCGAGTCGGTCGAGCACGACGAGCTGCCCAAGTCGCCACCGCTGACGAAGCCGCTGGCTCGCGGCCGAGCCGTTCGCTGAAGCCTTTTGCGGGCCCCAGGGCGTAAAAGGCTTCACCGATCTCCGCCTCAACGCACGATAATGGTGGTTATGTGAACTCATTGCCGCGACTGGGCGGTGAGCTACGTCGCGTCTAACATCGACTGCTGTGCAGACCCCCTCACCCCGCCCCAACCCAAGTGCAGAGGAGCTACAGCGGGACTTCCGCGCCAGCGACCCCGCCAGCCGCATCCGCCGAGGTCTGCGGCTGAGCCGATTCGGCAGCCGACTCCAGAACGCCTTGGCTTCCTCGCGGTCGCCGGGGCCATCGTCGCGCAAGTGACCGAGCGGGCGCTCGCCTCCGATCACGAGGGGCACCTGCGAGCCCTCGC
>DASVWY010000124.1:0-11574 GCA_036392975.1 Solirubrobacterales bacterium
CGCCGGAGGAGCGTCGCTCCGACCTCCGCTTCTTCGACGTCCTCACCCTCGCGGCCGAGCGGCTGCTCGCCGGCGCCGGCGCCGCGGTCGTCGTCTTCGAGGCCGGCATCGGCGGCCGCCTCGACGCGGTGCGGCTGCTGCGGCCGCGGCTGGTCCTCCTGACCGGGGTCGCCCTCGACCACGCCGAGATCCTCGGCGAGGACCTGGGCGGGATCCTCAAGGAGAAGCTGCTCGTCGCTCCGCCCGGGGCGACGGTGCTGAGCCCTGCCCTCGGCCCCAACCTGGACGAGCTGACCGCCGGCATCGCTGCCGCCGGCGGCTTCCAGGTCGTCCGCGTCGACGCGGACCCGGCCCGGCTGCGGGGGCGTGCGCCGGAGCTGCCGACATACCTGGCTTCGGCGCTCGCCCTCGCCGAAGCCGGCAAGCGGCAGGTCGTTGCGATGCTCGGCCGCTCGCCGGAGGAGGAGGCCGCCCCTCGCATCGCCATCGACCTCTGGTTGGCCGGGCACTTCGAGTGCGGCGAACGCGAGGGGGTCCCCTACGTCCTCGACGCTGCCCACAACGAGCAGGCCTGGATGGAGCTGGCCGCCGAGCTTCGCCGCCGCGCCGGCGACCTCGGCGAGCGGTCGCTGGTCGCGCTCCTCTCGGTTTCGCCCGCGAAGCGGCGCGACGCCCTGCCGCGAGCACTGCGCTCGATGCCCGCCCTGGCGGCCGCGATCGCGACCCGCCACACGGCGCTGCCCGCCGCCGACCCCGACACGGTCGCCGCCGAGCTGCGGGACGGGGGGGTCGACGCGACCGCTCTCGAGGACGTGGAGGCGGCGATGGCAGCAGCCTTCGAGCGGGCGCGCCAGCTCGGCGGCGCAGTCGTCGTCCTCGGCTCCACCCATCTGGTCGGCGACGTCCGCCGCTGCCTCGATCTGCCGGCCAGCCGCGCCGCCGCCCCCGGCTGAGCTAGGAGTAGTCGTGCCAGCCGGCGAACTCGCGGCCGGCGAACTCCTGCAGGGCGGCGACGTCGGCGCCGAAGCGACCGCGGATCGTCTCGAAGAGGTCGTCGGGCAGCTTCGGCTTCGGCGCCGGCGGCTTCTCGGGATCGTGGACGACCTTCTCGACGATCCAGCGCAGCGACTCGGGCAGGCGGTCGAAGTTGCGGTCGAAGGAGCGCAGCCCCGGCAGTTTCACCAGCTTCTCCATCACCTGGTATTTGTCGCCCTGCTTGGCGCTCGACTTCTCCCACTCGCGGTCGAACTGCTCGGAGGTGAAGCCCTCGTCGACGCCGGCGAAGCGGAAGGCCTTGCGCATCGTCTCCTCGCGTTCTGACTGCAGCTCCTCCTGGGTGACGATCTCGATCTGGGAGCGGTCGAACAGCTCCAGGTAGGGCTGCAGCTGCATCCAGTACTTGGAGCGGTGCATGTAGGAGGAGTCGGGGTCCGAGAGGGTCGGGACGAGCTCGCGGGTCTCGTAGCCGGCGCCGGTCGCGTGCACCCAGTGCGAGAGGATCCGCTTGATCGGGTCGCGCACCATGTAGAGCAGGCGGGCATCTGGGCAGTGCTCGCGGATCCGCTCCGGCACTCCCTCGAAGTAGGGCAGGTTGGTGTAGTGGGGGGAGGACTCGCCGCGCACCTGGAAGCGGTCGTCGAAGCGGCTCGCGTACCAGTCGAGGCCGAGGTCCCAGTTCAGCTCCTCGACGAAGAAGTTGAGCTCCTTCGGCTTCGACATCTGGATCTGCGGGTGCAGGCCGAGGTAGTGGTGGATGCTCGTCGTGCCGCACTTGAGGCCGCCGACGATGATCAGGTTCGGCAGCTGCGCGTGGCGTTTGCGGCGGCGCCGGAAGCGGCTGCGGCGATCGCCCGTATAGCGCTCGCGGGCTCGGGCGCACATCGCCTCGTCGGCAGGATCTGGGCGCACGCTCGGGGCCGTCGCGGTGGTCTCGGGCTCTGACACGAGCGGGCTAGTGTAGCTGCGATGCCAGTTGCCGACTTCAGCTCCAGCTTCGAGGCGTTCGGCCGCGCGACGGCCGAGTTTTTCGGCAACCTCTCGCGGATCGACTGGACGGCGTTCGCCGTCGCGCTCGGCTTCCTGGCGGCGATGCAACTGGCCCGAGCCTGGGCCTGGCGCAACGTCCTGCGCGCCGCCTACCCCGATGCCCGCATCTCCTTCCTGCCCCTCAGCGCCGCCTACCTGGCCGGCGCCGGGATCAACGCGATCGTGCCGGCGCGGGCCGGCGACGTGACCAAAGTCTTCCTCGTCAAGCGACAGATCCCGGGCTCCTCCTACCCGGCCGTGACTTCCTCCTTCCTCGTGCAGACGGTCTTCGACACGACGGTCGGGTTGCTGGTCCTCGCCTACGCGATCACCCAGGGCCTGCTGCCGCGGCCGCCGCAGCTGCCGAACCTGCCCGCCTTCGAGCTCTCCTTCTGGGCCGAGCACCCGCAGGTCTTCATGATCGTCACCGGGGCGCTGCTGCTGGGCGGAGCGATCGCGGTCTACCTGCTGGCGCACCGGGTCCGCCGCTTCTGGGATCGGGTCAAACAGGGGGTGACGATCCTGCGGATGCCGCGCCGCTACCTGCGCGAGGTCGCCGCCTGGCAGGGGGTCGGCTGGCTCTGCCGCTTCGCCGCCTTCTGGTTCCTGCTCGAGGCCTTCGGCATCGGCGGCTCGGTGGCCAACGTGATGTTGGTGATGAGCGTGCAGGCGATCGCCAACGTCGTCCCCTTCACCCCCGGCGGCGCCGGCGCCCAGCAGGGGCTGCTCGTCGCCACCATGCACGGTCCCTCGCGCACCGCCGTCCTCTCCTACTCGGTCGGGACGCAGATCGCGATGGCGGCCTGGTCGGTCGTGCTCGGCTTCGTCGCGATCCTGCTCGTCTTCCGCACGACGGACTGGCGCGGCTTGATCCAGCAGGCGGAAGAGGACGCCCGCGAAGAGGCCCCGGCCTAACCGCGCCGACGGGCCGAAAAGTCAACTCGGGCTTGACTTTTCGGCCCGTCGGCGGCTTTCAGCTGGACCAGCCTGGGTAGGCGCCCTCGACCTGCCACCGCCAGGGCGGCTCCTCGCCGGGCGGGAACTCGTAGTGGTCGCGACCGGGCAGGGTCTCCAGCGGCACCAGCGCCGGGACGTCCTGGGACAGGACCCGGACGTGGCTTGCCGCTTCGACCTGGGCACGGCCGGCACGACTGACTATTCGCTCCCAGCCGAGCCCGGGTCGGTAGAGCCAGTAGGTCAACTCGACCCAGCCGAACGTGCGGCGGCGGTCGGCGATCTGGACGAAGACGGTGGCGCGGCGTCCCGACGCGGTCAGGCCGATCGTGGCTCCGGGCACGGCGCAGCTCTCGCGGCGGCAGCGGCGGAAGTCGACCGGGACCAGCGGCAGGCCCGACGGGCCGCGCCGGGCCAGCGGCGCCGGCGCCAGCGCCCGGGCGAGACGGGCCAGCGGCCAGCCGTAGGCGGGGACGAGGGGGTGGCGCCGGCACGGTCCCGGCAGCCGCGGCGCGCAGGCGATCCGCCGTGAGATCGTTCCCGCCAGCCCCCGGCCGGCGTCGATCTCGCCGTCGGCGGCGACGGCCGCGATCGCGACCAGAAGGAGCAGGGCGACCAGCGCCGCCAGACCGGCCTGCTCTACCGTCGCCGAGCCCCGCTCCTGCTGAGTGTCTTTGCGCATTGCGGCGACGCTAGGCGGGGGCGGCGCACGAGTGGCGCGCCAAACGCAAAGAGTCTGCGCCCCGATGCGCGCTCTCTGCTTACATGTCGCCAGATGGAGGGCGGAGCCTTCAACCTGTTCGGCGACCCGGACGAGTTTCGCGAGCGGATGGAGGAGCTGGCCGAGCAGATGCAGTCCTCGCAGCGCGTCGCCTGGGCCGACAACGCGATCAAGCTGGCGGTCGAGCTGACCGTCGCCTCGGTCGAGCGGCTCGACCTCTCGGGTACCAGCGACGAGCAGGCGATGCAGGTCCGCGACGCGATCCGCGTCCTCTTCCCCGAGGCCGTGACCCTCGTCCGCGAGGCCCGCGAAGGCCTCTCCTAGGTCCCGGTAGCGCCCCGGTCGGAGCCGTCGTCCTCGACCTCCACCTCACGCAGCCGGTGGCTCTCGACGTCGTAGACGAAGCCACGGACCGCGTCGCGGTGGGCGAGGAAGGGGGAGCGGCGGACGCGGAGAAGCGACTGGCGGACGTCGTCGTCGACGTCCTCGAAGGACTCGATCGCGAAGGACGGGGCCACCCCGGTCGCCTCGCGCAGCTCGGCCCGGAAGCCGTCGTCGCTGAGCTTCTGCATGCCGCAGTCGGTGTGGTGGATCAGCATCACCTCGCGGGTGCCGAGCCTTCGCTGGGACACCGCCAGCGAGCGAATCACGTCGTCGGTGATCACCCCGCCCGCGTTGCGCAGCACGTGCGCCTCGCCGCTGCCGAGCCCGAGCGCCGCGAAGACGTCGAGCCGCGAGTCCATGCAGGTGACGATCGCCAGCCGCCGGCTGGGACGGACGTCGCGGTGCTCGTTCGGCAGGCCCTCGGCGAAGGCCCGGTTGTTGGCGAGGAGGTCGTCGATCGTCATGGGCGGTCGTTAGAGCAGTTCGGTTTCGAGCTTGACGGCGCTGCCGCGCCCGAACGCCGCCGCGGCCGCCTCGAGCGGCAGCGCGACCAGCATCGCCGGGATCGCGACGACGACGCTGATCAGACCGTCGAGGCGACGCTGCCAGCGCCGCGTGGCGGGAGTGGCGACCGATCGGCCGAGGGCGCCGAGGGCGACGTTGCGGCCGAAGGTGAAGCCGTTGAGGACCGTCTGCCACATCGTCGCGATCCCGGGTCCCGGCGCCCAACGGGCCGTCTTCACGACCTGATCGCGGCGGGCGACGAGCCGCCGCACAGCCTCGACGGTGAACAGGCAGCGGCTGTCCGGCTCCAGGCCGGCCCAGCCGGCGCCGCCGAGCCAGGCCGAGAGGGAGGATCGATTGGCGAACCGAAGCGAACCTTCCTCTCCGAGGCGGTCCAGCTCGCGCAGGGCCTCCTCCGCGCTTGGCGGCTCTCCGGCGACCGCGAGCCCGCAGCTCTCGCAGCGCCGGACCGGCCCCGCCAGCGCCGGGCCGGCGTCGACCCATCCGAACAGCGGCTCGCCGCAGGCTGGGCAGGGCGGATTCTCGGGGCCCGCGCCTGCCTCCAGCGGGACGACCGGGGTGCGCTCCGGTTGGCTCACGGTCGGTAGCGTACGCGCCGTGGTCCTCAGCGAGATCATGACCGCGGGTGTCGTCACCGCCGCCCCCGAGGCGAGCGCGGTGTCGGTCGCCCGACAGATGCGAGATCACCGCGTCGGTTCGGTCGTCATCGTCGATCCCGCCGGCTCGCCGGTGGCGATGGTCACCGACCGCGATCTCGCCGTCCGCGTCTTCGCCGAGGGCATCGCCCCGGAGGCGCCGGTCGGCGAGCACTCCTCGCGGCCGCTGGTCTGCGGCGAGCCCGAGATGGAGCTCGACGAGGCGGCGGCGCTGATGGTCCAGCACCGTGTGCGCCGCCTGCCGGTGGTCGACGCCGGTAGGCTCGCCGGCATCGTCACGCTCGATGACATCGCCGTCCGCACCGGCAACCTCGAGGTGGCGCAACGGATGACCGCCGAGGTGATCGAGGGCGCCCTGCCCCAGTTCTACTTCCACGAGCGAGGCTGAGAGAAGCCAGATGCGGCCGAGCAGGGACGAGGTCCTGGCGAGGGAGCGGCGCTGGGCGCTGCCGGTCGCGCTCGCGACCCTGGCCGGGGTGGCGCTGGGTGTCGCCGCCTTTTTCGTCGGCGCCATCGGCGGCGAGAGCGACGCCGAGGTGCTGAGGTCGGTGGACGAGCACAGCGCCGCCGTCACCGCATCCGGGGTCATGCAGTGCATCGCCTTCTTGCTGCTGGTCGCGCCGCTGCTTTACCTGTTCCGCGCCGTGCAGGCGCGCAGCGAGCGGGTGCGAGGTCAGCTGGCCGGCCTGGTCATCGCCGCGCCCCTGTTCCTCGCGGTCGCGGCGATCCTGACCGCCGTCGCGACCACGGACGCCGCCTCGGATTTCGTCGCCGGCGAGGGGAAGGCTGACCTCACCGCGGCGGAAGCGCGCGAGGAGTGCGTCAGCGAGCGACGCGACGACGCCGCGGCCTTCCGCGACGACTTCGGCGGCGGCGCCGGGTCGTTGCAGCGCTGCGCCGCGATGGAAATCACCGAGGCCCGGGCCCAGGACGTGATCGTCGCCGCGCCGACGCGGGGAGTGGCGACCGGCTTCGCCCTCGGCGGTCGCATCGGCCTCGCCTTCGCGCTCCTCTATACCTGTCTGTGGGCGCTGCGGACCGGCCTGCTGAGCCGCTTCTGGGGGTCGCTCGGGATGGCGATGGGAGCGGCGGCGCTCCTCCTCCTGCCCCAGTTGACGCTGATCTGGTTCCTCTACCTCGGCCTGCTCGTCGCCGGCTGGGTGCCCGGCGGTCGCCCCCCCGCCTGGGCCGCCGGCGAGGCAATCCCCTGGCCCACTCCAGGAGAGAGGACGGCGGAGGAGCTAGCCGGCGCCGAGGACGGCGAGCGGCGTGACTGAGATCGTGTGGCCCAACGGATTGTCCTCGCCGGGGACTTCTTTTCGGTAGGGGAGCCAGCCGCGGAAGTTGCCGCTCCACTCCCCCCGCGCCAGCTCGGCGGGGGTCAGGGGCCGAGCCGGATGCTCCAGAGGCGACATGTGGCCGCTGGAGAGCAGGCGGTCGTGCAGCTCGATGTCGGCGTGCAGATCGCGCTTCCCCGCGTGGGTCAGATAGCTGACGCGGGCACAGCGCCCGGCTGAGATCTTCAGCAGCTCCTCGTTCGACAACCCCTCCCCACGGTCCTCCGGACGGACCAGCGGCAGGTGCCACTCCTCCCCCGCGAGCTCGCTCGGTTCCGAAGCCTCCATCGCGGCTCGCATCAGCTCCGCGATCAGCCGTATCTCCGGCTGCGCGTCGGGATGGCAGCGCAGGTTCCAGAAGTTGTCCCACTCGGTGGCGGTCACGATCACCATGTGCCACATGAAGGGCTCGAGCAGGCGATTCGCGACCTGCTTGTGGACGTTGAGCCAGTCCTCGGGCCACGACTTGTCCCGCTGCGCGGCTTCGAGCCTGGCCAGGAGGTCGAGCGGCGCTTCCGCTTCGGCGGATGCCGGATCGGCAACCAAGCCGAGGACGCGGCGCACCGCATCGTCGCGTGCATCGAGCCACTGGCGTTCGGCCGCCTCCCTCTTCTCTCCCTCCAGCGGCGCTCCCGCCTGCATCCCCGGCTTGTTGGAGCCGAACTCGATCGGGACGTAGGGGTCCTCCAAAACGCGCTTCAGCTGCTTCACGATCGGGATCGCCCGGGAGCTGGCGGAGTTGCGGGAGAAGACACGGTGGGTGTTGAACTCGGCGAGCACGAAGCGTGGGAAGGTCGCCTCGAGCGTGGTCAGCCGGTACCCGGCGGGGGAGATCGAATCGGCGAGGACTTTGGCGTCGAAGCTCATCGGGGTCCCAAGCTCTCAAGCGTTCCGGACGGACCAGCGAGTGCCAACTCGCCCAACATGCTCACTTCCCGCCGTTCGGCGGGGCCGCCATGAACTCGACCCGGTGGCCGCCCGGCAGGGTGACGAAGGCGCGCGGCTCACCCCACAGCTCGCGGTGGCGCTCCGGTGCGTGGCCTCCAGCCTCCAGGGCCGCGAAGGTCGCCTCGAAGTCCTCGACGACGACCGCCGCGTGACCGATGTATGGCACGGTCGCGTGCTCGGTGTGGATCAGGTGGATCTGCGTCCCCTCGCGCTCGAGCCAGGTGAAGTTCTCGCCCAGCGCGGCCGGGACCTCGACCGGCTCGAAGCCGAGCAACTGCAGGCACTCCGAGCAGGCCCGAACCCGATCCGGCTCGACCTCGATGGAGACGTGGTGCAGCACCCGCCCAGGATAGATCGACGGTGAGTTCGCGTTTTGTATTCCCGTAGCGCGACTAAACGCGAACTCACCCACCAGCTAGATGAGGAGGGAGAGGATCGCCGCTGAGACCACGATCGCGGTTGACCAGACTACGGCCTCGGCGGTGATCTCCATGTCGAGCCCGTAAGCGTGGGCGACGACCATCGAGTTGAGGCCGGTCGGCATCGCGGCCAGCAGCAGGTAGGGGGCGGGGAGGTCGATCAGCGGCGCCGCCAGCGCGATCAGCAGCGCCGGCGCGACGGCGAGCCGGATCGCGAGGGCCACCGCGACCGGCCGGGTCATCGGCGGCGGCATCGGCAGGCGGCCGTGCTCGGCGTTCTCGGCCAGGGTGGCGCCGACGGCGAAGAAGCCGATCGGCAGGATCGCGACGATGATCGCCTGCGAGACGTCGACCAGGATGTCCGGCGCCAGCGCCTGCGGCGCCAGCATCCCGGCGATCGCCGCGTACAGCGGTGGATTGCGCGTAAAGAAGGCTCGCACCCGTTCGCCCGGGGTTTCGCCGGCCTTGGTCCCGAAGGCGGCGCCGACGGCGAAGGCGCCGAGCAGCAGCGAGGGGCCGCTGACCAGGACGTCGTAGAGGACCGCGGTCGAGAGCTCGTCGCGGCCCAGCAGCGCCACCGTCAGCGGGTAGCCGAGGTAGCCGCTGTTCATGCAGAGCACCGCGGCGACGACGGCGCCGGTGCGGTGGCGCGCCAGGCGCAGCACGCGGCTCGCCAGCCACCAGGCGAGCAGGCCGGCGAGGGAGATCGCGAGCAGGCCGAGCCCGAGCCCGGCGCCGTGTTCGACGTCGATCTCGCTGGCCGCCAGGTTGAAGAAGATCAGCGGCGGGATCAGCACGTAGAGCATCAGCAGCAGCGAACGGCGGGCGGCGATCCCGGCCCCGCGCGGCCAGCGTCGCTCCGCCCAAACACCCACCGCGACCGCGGCGACGATTGCTCCTGCCGTGAGAAGGACGCCCATGGCGCGCCACCTTCTCAGCATTCGGCGCGGCGGGTCCTGCGAGAGTCCCTGCTTAGAAGAGGGAAGCCCCGGCGTGTTCGGCGAACTCGACCAAGGGCTGGGGAACTACCCCGAAGAAGATCGTTGCCGCTGCGGCGAACAGCGCCGGCACCACTAGGTAGAGGCGGCGCCCCGCATTGAGGTCGAGTGGGTCGGCCTCGGGTGAGGCTCCGGCGATCGCAGGAGCGCTCGGAGCCGCTTCGCCACCGGGCCGCATCCACATCGCCGCCACGACCCGCAGGTAGTAGGCGAGCGAGATCATCGTCCCGACGGCGATGAAGACGGCGAGCCAGGCGTAGTCGCCGGCGACCAGCGCCTCGATCAGGTAGAGCTTGCCGATGAAGCCGACCGTCGCCGGCAGCCCGGCTAGGGCGAGCATCGAGATCGTCAGCGGCCAGGCCAGCAGCGGCCGCTCCTGCCCCAGCCCCCTCATCGCCCGGATGTCGTCGCCGAAAGCCGTTTCCCGCTCGCGCGCGACGACGACCGCGAAGGCGGCCAGGTTCATGAACGCGTAGCCGGCGAGGTAGAAGACGAGGGCGCTGAGGCCGGCCTCGCTGGCTACGACCAGGCCGCCGAGGATGTAGCCGGCCTGGGCGACGCCGGAGTAGCCGAGCAGCCGCTTCAGCGAGTCCTGGCCGAGGGCGCCGACGTTGCCGATCACGATCGTCGCCGCGGCGAGCACCGCCAGCGCCGGCTGCCAATCGCCGGCCTGCGGCAGCAGCGCGACCTCGAAGAAGCGGACGAAGACGGCGAAGGCAGCCGCCTTGGTCGCCACCGCCATGAAGGCGGTGATCGGCGTCGGCGCCCCCTCGTAGACGTCGGGGGTCCACTGGTGGAAGGGGGCGATCGAGGTCTTGAAGGCGAGGCCGACCGCGACGAGCGCGATCCCGACCAGGACCAGCGGGTCGCCGAGCAGCCCCTCGCGGCCGATCCCGGTCGCGATCCCGGCGAAGTCGGTCGAGCCGGAGCCGCCGTAGAGGAAGGCCATCCCGTAGAGCAGCGTCGCCGAACCGAGCGAGCCGACGATCAGGTACTTCAGCCCCGACTCGAGCGACTTCTCCCGCCGCAGGTTGGCGGCGCAGAGGATGTAGAGGGGGATCGAGAGCGTCTCGATCGCGACGAAGAAGCTGACCAGGTTCTGCGCCTGCGCCAGCAGGACCATCCCCAGCACCGAGCCGAGCAGCAGCGCGTGGTACTCGCCCGACCCCACCTGCTCGGCGGCTGGCTCGCGGACCGAGAGCGAGACGCAGGCGGCCGCCATCGCGAGGACCACCAGCGAGATCGCGATCGAGAGGTCGTCGATCCGCAGCGCCCCCGAGACCAGGTCCTGCGGGTCGTTCCACTGCCAGACCAGCAGCCCGGCGGTTGCCGCCAGCGCCAGCAGCGTCAGGGTCGGGGCGGTGCGCCGCAGCGGCCGGAAGACCGCGGTCATGAGGACGACGCAGACGCTCGCGGTCAGCGCCAGCACGGGCGAGAGCCCGGCGTAGTCGATGTGGGGCGCGTCGAAGCTCATGGTTTGCAGGACTCGAAGACGACCGTTGACGGGTTCGGCTTGCGGACAGGCCTTTCGGGTGGGCACGTCGCGATGGTGCGGGACGGGGCGACGACCGCGCTGACGCTCTTCTGCACAGCGCCGTCCGTTCGCTCCAGCACCAGCTGCGGGTACAGCGCCAGGCCGACGATGCAGGCGACCAGCGGCACCAGCACGATGCCGTCGCGGCAGCTCAGCTCGCGCGACTCGATCCCCGCCGGCGCCCGGTTGTGCATCGTGCGCTGGTAGAGCCGCAGGGCGTAGTAGGCCGACATCGCGACGCCGGCGATGGCGACGAAGGCGAAGGCGATCTTCGCCTGGAAGAGGCCGTTGAGGATGTAGAACTCGCCGATGAAGTTGGCCGATCCCGGCATCGCCAGGGTCGCCAGGGCGACGATCAGGAAGAGCGTCGCCAGCACCGGGGCCCGCGTCGCCATCCCGCCCATCTCACGCAGATCCTCGCTGCCCGACCGCTCGGCCAGCAGCGCGACGATGATGAACAGCGGCGCCACGACGAGGCCGTGGTTGACCATCTGCAGGATCGCCCCATCGGAGCCGTCGGCGCGCAGGGCGAAGATGCCGGCGGTGATGAAGCCGAGCTGGGCGACCGAGGAGTAGCCGGCGACGAGCCGCAGGTTGGTCTGGGTGAAGGCCATCACCGAGCCGTAGAGGATCGAGGCGAGGGCGATGACCAGGACGACCTCCTGGAATTCGACGGTGGCGTCGGGGAAGAGCGGCAGGACGACGCGCAGGAAGCCGTAGGCGCCGACCTTTGCGAGCACCCCTGAGAAGACCGCCAGCACCGGCAGCGGCGCCGCCCGGTAAGCGTCGGGCATCCAGCCGTGCAGGAGGAAGGCCGGCATCTTGACCAGGAAGGCGGCGGCGAAGAACCAGAAGATCCAGCGCTGGCTGCCCTCGGCGAGCGGCTGCTGCGCGAGCTCGGCGATCGAGAAGGTGATGTCGCCGCCGTCGGCCGCGATGATCCCCGTCGCGATCGCCGCGACCAGCATCAGCAGCGAGCCGATCAGGGTGTAGACGATCATCTTCAGCGTCGCGGCCGAGGCGGTGAGGCCGCCCTCGGCGGTGCGGTCGTAGCCCCAGGCGCCGAAGAGGAA